>JAFPVP010000130.1 GCA_017412925.1 Selenomonadaceae bacterium | reverse complement strand
CGAGCGGCTTGTCGTGGCTGGCGTGGGCGGCAGATTGTCCCGTTGTTCTAATTAGCGGCATTACTCCCGCGTGGTTTGAATTCTCCACGCCGTATCGGGTCATCAATCGGCTTGTCTGTTTTGGTTGCCACAATGACATTAATCTCAAATGGCTTGATTTTATCCACTGCCCGCACCACAAGGGAACCGACCGCGCTTACGAGTGCTCCAAAAAAATTTCTGCGCGGCAAGTCATTCAGACGATTAATCAGTTGCTTGACGACAAACGAACGGGGCGGCTGAAAAATTCTAACTTTATTTGACGGTGATTAAATGTTGGCATTGGGTATCGACCCCGGCTCGGCGATTTGCGGCTACGGTTTCGTCGAGCTGATTAACGGACAACTTATAGCTAAAGAATTCGGCGTGATAACTACAAGCCCGCAAGCCCGTATGCAAGACCGCCTTTTAAAAATTCACACGGAGCTTGACGCGCTGATTAAAAATTTTCAGCCGCAAGTCATGGGCATTGAAAAACTTTTTTTTGGCAAAAATTCCACGACGGCAATAACGGTTGCGCAAGCGCGCGGTGTTGTCCTTTTGTGCGCCGCGCAGAATAATCTTGACATAATCGAGATAACGCCCAACGAAGTCAAGCAATCCGTTACGGGCTACGGCGGCGCGACCAAAGAGCAAGTTATCTACATGGTGACGAAAATTTTAAGCTTGCCCGAACCTCCCACGCCCGACGACGCCGCTGACGCTTTGGCAATTTCTATCGCGGCGGGCTACGAGGCAAATTCCTTGGCACGCAGAAATTTATTGGAGACTTGAGCGATGATTGGTTACTTGAGCGGCAACGTTAAATTCCTCTTCGACGATAGCTGTATCCTCGATGTGCACGGCGTCGGTTACAAAATTTTCGTCGACGCGCAGACACGGCAAACTTTGACACTCGGCGCGGCGGAAGAATTTTTTATCCACACGGCGGTTCGCGAAGACTCTATAACTTTGTTCGGCATGAAGAATCAGGCGGCGTTCGCGCTGTTTGAATTGCTCTTGACGGTCAACGGCATTGGCGCGAAGAGTGCCCTTTCCGTCGTCTCCAAAATTTCTGCCAAGGATTTTGCCCGTGCCGTGACCTTGCAGGATTTGAAAACTCTGACGCGCTTGCCGGGCATAGGTAAAAAATCCGCCGAAAGAATTTTGCTGGAGCTTAAAGGTAAAGTTCAATCGCTCGCCGAAAATTTTGCCGAGGAAGATTTTCAGCCCGCGCAGATTCAATCGACAGCACAGGACGACGCGGCGGAGGCTTTGGAGGCACTGGGCTACACGGCGGCGGAAATTTCTGCGGCATTCCAAAAAGCTCCCGCGAACGCTACGACCGAACAGCTGATAAAGTTCGCTCTGAAAGATTTAAATCGATTCGCATGAGGCAGGTGAAAAATTTTGTTGAACTCATTGGCATTGGTGCGCCCGAAAAAAAGATTGTTCCTGGGCTTGTTGTTGGCGGCGGAATTTTTTGTCGCGCTGGCATTTTACGGGCTGTGGCTGATTTGCTGTCCGGGGCTGGAAAATATTTTTGAATACCTGCCCGCGATTGTCGGCGCGTTTTTAATTTTTATCTCGACGTTCTCGTTCGGCGCGGTGTGCAATATGGTCTTGGCTCTGAAAGGTTTTCCGACGCTAAAATTATTCCACCGCTACAGCTTCGCAATCATTAAATTTTTATTTCCGTTGGCGGTGCGTATCGGAAAAATTTTCGGTATCAAGCGGCGGCAGATAGAAGGCTCATTCGTGGCGGTGAGCAATTTAATCTTCATGAAGAGCGGCATAAAAGTTCCCGCGAAAAAATTGCTCGTGCTCAGTCCGCATTGCTTGCAACTTTCCACGTGCCCGCACAAAATTACTCGCGACCCGAATAACTGCAAACGTTGCGGCGGGTGCAATGTCGGCGACCTGATGAAGTTGGCTGACGAAATGGGCTTTACTTTTTTTGTGGCGACGGGCGGGACATTGGCGCGGCAAGTCGTCATGAAAAATCGCCCGCAAGCAGTGTTGGCGATTGCCTGCGAGCGCGACTTGATGAGCGGCATTCAAGATGTTTATCCATTGCCCGCCGTCGGAGTTTTGAATATTCGCCCGAACGGTCCGTGCTACAATACCCGCGTCGATATGGAAGAAGTGCGCCGCGTCCTTGCGCAAATCCTCGACGAAGGAGCGGCGTGACGTGACGGAAGAAAAAGCTCTGGCGATAATAGAAGTCGAGAAAAAACTTTTAAGTTCGTTGATGTTGGAAGAGGGGCGGGCGATTGCGCAGGTTTCGACACTGCTAAACGAGGAAGATTTTTACCGCCCCGAACACAAGCTGATCTATCGGGTGTTGCAGTTTCTGTACGGGCAAGGCGCACCAATCGACGTGCTGTTGGTGGAAAATGAACTGCGCAAAAACGACGACATAAAGCGAGTAACGCGGCAATATTTGTTCGGATTGTTGCCGCTGGAATATACGACGGCGCGGGCGGAATATTACGCGAAGATAGTCAAAGAGAAATCGATATTGCGGCGGCTGACGGAGGCGGGGCGCGAAATAGCCGACGAGGCAGAATCCGAACGCGAAAGCGTCGAAACGATCTTGGAGGCGGCGGAGCGGAAAATATTATCAGTGAGCGCGGCGCAGAATCGCACGGGCTTCGAGGGCTTGTCGGAAGTAATGTTGCGATCATTCGAGCGGATAAACGAAATACTCAATCGCCCGAACGAGATAGCCGGCGTGCCGAGCGGGATTATCGATTTGGACAGGGTGCTAAACGGTTTTCAAAAGTCGGACATGATAATTTTGGCGGCGCGACCTTCCATGGGCAAGACAGCTTTGGCATTGAATATCGCGACTAATGCGGCAAAGCGCGGAAAAGTTGTCGGCGTGTTTTCGCTGGAAATGAGCAAGACGCAACTGGGCAACAGAATTTTATCGACGTGGAGCGGCGTGAACAGCCAATATCTGAACACGGGAAATATAAACGACAATGACATGCACGCGCTGGTTGACGCCCTAAACGAGATGAGCGGCTTTAAACTTTACATCGACGACACGGCGGGCATAGGTCTTTTGGAATTGCGCAGTAAAGTGCGGCGGCTTAAGCACGAACGCGGCTTGGATATGGTGATTATCGACTACTTGCAGCTGATGCAGGGCGGGCGTGCGGAGAATCGTCAACAGGAAATTTCGGAGATAAGCCGCGGGATTAAAGGTTTGGCGCGTGAATTGGAAGTTCCTGTAATCGCGCTAAGTCAGCTAAGCCGCTCCGTGGAGATGCGTGCAGAAAAAAAGCCGCAACTTAGCGACCTTAGAGAATCGGGCTCCTTGGAGCAAGATGCCGATATTGTCATGTTCCTTTACCGCGACGAATATTATAACCGCGACGACACGAGCAACGAAAATATCGCCGAGCTGATTATCGCAAAGAACCGCAACGGTCCCACGACTTCGATACGGTTGCGCTTCGATAAAAATGTCATGCGCTTTGAAGACTTGACGCGAATGGAGCCTTAAGCTTTGCGCCGAACAAAAAAATTCATGGCGTAGATGGCGGTCGAAATGGTTTTAAGAGTATCAATTAAAAAAAAGTTGCGCGATTTCACGCTCGACGTTGACTTTGCCGTCCGCGACGAAATTTTTGCTCTGCTCGGCGCGTCTGGTTGCGGCAAGTCTATGACGTTGAAATGTATCGCGGGAATTGAGACGCCTGATGCAGGAAAAATTATTCTGAACGGGCGCACGCTTTTTGATTCCGAAAAAAAAATTAACCTGCCGCCGCAAGCTCGCCGCGCAGGTTATCTTTTTCAAAATTACGCGCTCTTCCCGAACATGACCGTCGCCGAAAATATCACGTTCGCCGCCACAGGCGATAAATTTTCCAAGCTCAAGGAAAATATCGCGCGCTTCCAACTCGACGGGCTGGAAAATGCTTATCCCGCGCAACTTTCCGGCGGGCAACAACAGCGCGTCGCCCTTGCTAGAGTGCTGACTTCCCACGCAGAAATTTTGCTCCTCGACGAACCCTTTTCCGCGCTAGACAGTCATCTTAAATGGCAACTCGAACTTCAGCTCGCTGACATTTTTAAATTCTACGGCGCGGCAATTTTCGTCAGCCACGATCGCGGCGAAGTTTACCGCCTGGCTGATACCGTCGCCGTCATGCACAACGGAGCTATCGACACGCTCGACAAAAAGCGCGAAGTCTTCCAAAATCCCAAAACTTTAGCCGCCGCCGTCCTTACCGGTTGCAAAAATATTTCTCCCGCAAAAAAAATCTCCGACGATTTCCTTTTCGCCGAAGATTGGAACCTCACCTTGACCGCCGAAAATATTCCCGACGATTTAAAATTTGTCGCCGTCCGCGCTCACGATTTGCAATTTCAAAACGCGGCGGGCGTCAATTCTTTTCGCTTACAAATTAAAAAGGTCGTCGAAGATACTAGCCGCTTTGTCGTCGTTTTTGACAACAACATACGCGCCGAAATCGTCGAGAGACCCGATTTGGAAAAATTTTTTGTGCACTTCCCGCCCGATAGGATTATTCTGCTATGCCGTTAATCATAACTCTGAAAACTGCCGCCGCCGCCACGCTGATAACATTTTTCGCGGGAATTTTTCTGGCGTACTTTGTCGTCAAGCTCAAGCGCGGCAAAACTTTTGTCGACGCCGTGATAATGTTGCCGATGGTCTTGCCGCCAACGGTCGTGGGCTTCTTTCTGTTGCTCCTCTTCGGCAAGCGTTCGCCCGTCGGACAATTTTTCCTGCAGTTCGATATATCGTTCGTGTTTACGTGGAAGGCGGCAGTTATCGCGGCGGTGGTGGTTTCGTTGCCGCTTATGTATCGCACGACGCGCGGCGCATTTGAACAGCTCGACCCGAATATAATTTACGCGGCACAGACTTTGGGTGTCTCCGAGTGGAAAATTTTTTGGCATATCCTTATCCCGAACGCTAAGCAAGGAATTTTTGCGGGACTTGTGCTGAGTTTTACGAGAGCCATGGGAGAATTCGGCGCAACGATTATGTTCGCGGGCAATGTCCCCGGCAAAACTCAAACCATGTCGACCGCCATTTACGCCGCCGTTCAAGCCAACGATTACGATTCGGCTTTTAAGTGGGCGGCACTGCTCGCGCTGTTCTCGCTGATTTTTATCTACGCGATGAATTTGTTCGTTCGGCACAAGGTTTAAGGTTCTGCCTGCGTCATACTCATGGCTCAGCTTGATGACATTCAGGCGTGTGCTAAAAAAGCTAACCGTATGTGCTACGCTCGATGTTGATATTTTAATTTTGCGCGACATCACGGCAAAGGCTGTCATCAACGCAATCGGGCTGGAACGCGCTTTTAACTCCGTCATAACTAAAAATAAAAAGCCATTATCAACGCCGGAAGAAATCTTTTGAGCATTATCGGAGGGAAATAACAAGTCGACAGTCAAGACAATCGAACACAATGCAGACAAATTTTATCTGCTCCAATCCGGCTGGCAGACAAATCTTTGGAAAGTCGTTGAGCAAGTGACATTTAAAAAAAAGTCCGAGATTAAAAAGGCTTTGATTAAAATTCGTTTCCGCGAAAATTATTCCAAACTCTGCGAAGAAATTTTTTCCAATAAAGCCTTCATTGAATCCAAACTTTCCGACGGCACCAAGTTAAGTTCGGTAAGAGCGTCGTCATCAACAGCTTGCTCAAAAGCGAATTAAACAAGCACAAAAAATTACGGGCGAAGGTGCGGGCTTGCCCGACATGACGATTTATTATCCTTTTGATGAGCTTAACGAACGCTACGCCGTCAATGAAGAAAAATCTGTCGACTGTATTCTTGACTATATCGGCAAACGTCTTGAGGCTCTCGATTATAAAAATATCGTCATTTTCGGAACAAGCGCACTCTTTTATCTGGACGGCGTCATCAAAGACAATATAGAAACTCAGATGCAAAGTCGAATTACTAAAGCCCTTGACAGTGCGCACGAGTCAATGGAAGAGGCAATCAAACAAGAAATTAGAAATATTTTTTCGGACATTGGCAAGCACCGCGATGACATCGGCAACAGTTACAAGCAACTTTTCAGTGACTTTGAATGCGACTTTAACATTGCCAAAAATAGCACCGACGCACACAAGGCGGTTCTCCTTCGCGACATTGGAACTTTCAACGAGATAAAAGTAAACTTGTAGCTCTTCTTCAAAACTGGGAACAAAATTCTTCTTGACGTAAAGGAGTAAATTATGTTCACTACGGTTACCCTTCAACTTATGAAAAAAATTGCTCGACGGAGTTTGAAAATTTTATGATGAATTATTCTCATTATCTCACGCAGGACGAATTTAAGATGTTTGATAAAATTTACAAGTAATTTAATTTTGGTAGCCTAACAGGACAACTAGAAAAACTTTGCCGGCGATACGCAATACTTTACATAGAACAAGAGGAAAATTACACATCAAAGGCAAGTTTTTTGAATTTAAACTTTCTGCCGGTGTACAATGCGGATAATCCCAAAAAGTACGAATTCAGCGGCAAAAGAATAAAACGCGGTTTGTATCAAGTTTCTGACGGTCGAATAGTAAATGCAGATTTGAATGGCGCGGCAAATATTTTGCGCAAAAGTAATCGGAACTTCGATTTTGAAGGACTGAGTATAGGGCTTTTGGCTAGTCCTTTAAGAATTAAGCTTGCTTAATTGCTTAAGAATCACCCATGTGGGCAATGCCAATCGAGTGTTAATTGATTGCGTTGTTCAAAACATTTTTGAAGTTCTATCTGCGACACTCAATTTAATATGGCTATTCAAATTTATGATGTTTTTGTTAATAATCCAAATCAGTTTTCACGTAATGTTTTATGGCTTTGTTCATTTGAATTGGAGGAGATAATTATGAAGCAAGGAAGGACACTGCTGGAGCTTGACAGGGAACTTTAGCGACAAAGATCAATTTGCAAGATGTTCTTTCTGACACTCGCTCGCTAGAAATGGAGTCGAATTTTTACGGCTCTATGCTAAATCTGTCGCTCGAAGGAAAATCCGGAACGGCGAATGATTCGCGTGCTTTACGGCAATGTCAGGGCATTTTTTCCGATTGCTATCGTCGATTGGATAATCTGGAGCTGTGCGCGGCTGTTCTGACCGTAATTCAAGAAATGCAAGGCTCACAGATTGAATCTTGCGAAGTCACTCCCACTCACCTCTACTTGAAAGTCGTCAACCGTCGGCTCAAAGCTGAAGTTCGAGTCGGTGACGTTGTTCAAGCCGGATTTGTCGTCTTCAACAGCGAAGTTGGATTGGGAAGTTTGCGTGTCGAAGTTCTCGTTTTCCGCCTCGCGTGCAAAAACGGGCTTATATGCAAAGACCTCGCTCAGAAAAAGTATACCTCGGACGGCAAGTTAATGCTTTTGATGATTCAGCTTATGAACTGTATGCCGAAGAAACACTGGCGCAAGACGACAAAACCTTTTTCCTTAAGGTGCAAGATATATGCGCGAGGCAACACAAATTACTCTCAAGCATGACCGTGTTAAATCTGTCGAACTTATTGCCGACAAATTCCAGCTGACCAAAAACGAACGACTGCTCTTGAACGAATCGGCGGCAAAATTCTCTCGCTACTACTTTCTCGTAACTTGTTGCCGCCTACTGTCAACGCTTATCAAGAATTTCCCGAATATGAAACAATACCAGCATGAAATGAGTATTTACTTTAATTGCTCGGCGTATGATGACGTGGACACAACAATTCGTCTCAATGACGACGCGAAAACAAATTTTCCCCGCATGTCTGCTATATCTCGCCCAACAACATGCTCAAAGATTTGTACAAAGAAATTGAAGTCAACGGTAAACTTTTCGAAGACACTGAGCTTGAGCAATCAAGCGAACTGATAATTCGAAGAGTGGAATGAAGGAGTAACGCCCTGAAATGCTATCCTTAATACTCCGAAAAAGCTCGGTAAAGGCGGCAGACAATGACCTTAAAGCCGAGGAAAGCTGACCGGAGGCGGTTGGTGTCATCTATATGCCGGAGGTCTACAAATTGGCTATGGTTAGAATGTTCCGTAAGGAACTGACGAATTTGCGAAGGTACGGGTCTAGAAATCGAGACCATAAATCGTAAGTGTAGCTTACCACAATGAATCAAAGCCATACAAAGTGTCTGGAAACAGCAAAAGTTCCTGAACAAAACCAGCCGCAACCCGTCGAAGGAAACGAGCCGCCCGAAAACATTTTAGGTTGTGTTCATACGTCAACAGGCGCACTAGACGCATTTTTTTTTATTGGAGGTGAGGTCAAGGCATTTTAGCTGTGGCACGGGCTTTTTATTTTACAAAGCTAAATGCAATGTGCTTTCTTGCGTCCAGTAAAATCACACATTAAAATAATCAATCTTCATGGCGCGTTTGACACGATTAAGAACTTTAGAAGCCTTCGCGCGGGCTTTTTTCGTGCCCTCCTTGAGAATATCCATAACTTCATCGGGGCGCGCCTCGTATTCGGCATGACGGCGGCGAATCGGCTCCAAAGTTTCCTCCAGCACTTCGCGCAGATATTTTTTGACGGCAACATCTCCGAGACCTCCACGCTGATAGTGTTCTTTAAGTTCGGCGACGTGCGCGGTGTCCTCAGCGAAGGCGTCCAGATACGTGAAGACGACGTTGCCTTCAACGTGCCCTGGGTCGGAAATTTTTATGTGGGTCGGGTCGGTGTACATGTTCTTAATCTTAGCGGCAACGGTCGCGCTGTCGTCGCTAAGGTAAATGCAGTTGCCGAGCGTCTTGCTCATCTTTGCCTTGCCGTCAATGCCAGGAAGCCTGCGACAAACTTGACTTTGCGGCAGGAAAATTTCCGGCTCAACCAAAATTCCCTCGCCGTAAAGTTCGTGCATCTTGCGGACAATTTCGCGGGTCTGTTCAAGCATGGGGGCTTGGTCTTCGCCGACGGGCACAATATTTGCGTCAAAGGCGGTGATGTCGGCGGCTTGACTGACGGGATAGCACAAAAAGCCGGCGGGTATGCTCGCCTCAAAATTTTTCTGCGCGATTTCGCTTTTGACGGTCGGGTTGCGTTCAAGTCTTGAAACGGTGACGATATTCATGTAGTAGGCGGTAAGCTCGAACAGTTGCGGAATTTGCGACTGAATAAAAATCGTGGACTTGGCAGGGTCAAGCCCGACGGCAAGATAATCCAGCGCGACGTTCAAAATATTTTCGTGAACTTTGGCGGGAGTGCCCGCGTGGTCAGTCAAAGCTTGCGCGTCGGCTATCATGATATAAATCTCGTCGAACTCGCCCGAATTTTGCAACCTTACACGTTCGCGAAGGGAGCCGACGTAGTGTCCGAGATGTAATTTGCCTGTAGGGCGGTCGCCCGTCAAAATTATTTTCATACTGAAAACTCCTCTGTAAAAAATTTCGTTGATTATATCACGCGCCAGAAAATTTTCATACACGCTGCAAAAAAATTCCCTCCGACGTTGGCGGGCTTTTTCGTTGACTGCGTAGAAATTTTTTGCTAAAGTGTATTTGGAGGCGATAAAAATATGCGTAAAAAGATTTTGTCAGCTATCACGGCGGGATTAATTGCTTTTGGCTCGTTTGGAATGGCTGACGCTATGCCGCGCGACCAAATTGCTCAAATTCAGGTCAAGAAGGCTAAGGATTTCAAATTCTGGACAAAAGATTCCGTCGCGAACAAAAAACTCGTCGAATATGTCACCGACGTGACAAACAAAAAATCTAAAAACTTTATTCCCGTCGAGGACAGGCTCGCGGTCTTCGATATGGACGGAACTTTTATCGGGGAAAGTATGCCGTGCTATTTTGAGTGGATGCTTTACCTTGAACGCGCCCTTCACGACCCGAATTATACGCCGTCGGCAGAAGATTTAGAGTATGCAAAGATGGTTGACGCAGAAATACGCGCCGGACACTTCATGACGGGCAAATTTCCCAAAGGAATCGACTTGGGCGAGGCAAAATCGCAACAATCGGTCTTCGCGGGCATGACGCCCAAAGATTACGAGGCTTACGTCAAAAATTTCATGAAAAAGCCCGTCGAAGGTCTCACGAATTTAAAATGGGGCGAGGCGTTCTATTTGCCGATGGTCGAGGTCATAAAATACTTGCAAGCGAATAATTTCACGGTTTATGTCGTCACAGGCTCCGATCGTCCCGCAATGCGCGTTATGGCGTCCGAATTGCTCAAAATCCCGTATGATAACGTTATCGGCACCAATCCCGCGATAACGGCGTCGAATCAAGGCGACACCTCCGCCGACAATTACAACTATCGCCAAGACGATTATCTGATTCGCGGCGGGCTCACGCAAAAGAACTTAAAAATGAACAAAGTCGTAGCGATTGAGCACGAAATCGGCAAGCAACCGGTTTTGGCGTTCGGCAATAGCGGCGGCGATACTTCCATGCTAAATTACGCGCTTGCCGGCAACAAATACAAGAGTTTGAGCTTTTTTGTCATCTGCGACGACGTGGAGCGCGAACTCGGCAACATTGACAAGGCAAATAAATGCATTGCGCTTGCCGAAAAGAACGGTTGGATAAAAATTTCCATGCGCGACGACTTTAAAACGATTTACGGTGATAACGTTAAGCGTTCGGAATAAAATTTGACAAAAAATTTAGGGCTAGGCTCCGAAAATTGGAGTTTAAGCCCATTTTTTTTTGTCACCGTGAAAATTTTTTGCTGAAGTTTGTAATAAATCGTTCTAAGCGGCGTATAAGCTGCAGAAAGAAAAATTCAATCAAAGGAGGCTGATAACAATGAAAAAAGAATTCATCATCACCAACGAGGAAATGCTCAACATGGAAGAATTGGACGCGGTGGCAGGCGGTGCAAGCGTCGGTTCATGGTTTAAAGCAATCGGCGGCACTTTGCTCGGAATTGGAGCGGCAGTTGCCTCCGTCGCCAATCCCGCGCTGGTCGGCGTGGCAGCCGTTGCCTTAGCACAAGGTGCAAGCGGCATTATAGAAGTTTCAAAAGGATAATCGATAAAAAAATCCCCCTTCGGCAAAAGTCGGAGGGTTTTTTAGTTTTGCGCAACTTTATTTTGTCTTTTAGGCTGTGTTATAATCGGAAAAAATTTTTTTAAGGTGGTTAAAATGTTCAAAGGCGTAATTTTCGACATAGACGGCACGCTTTACGATTATAAGGCGGCGGATAAGCTCGCGATGAAAAATTTTATGGCGTTCGTCGAGAAAAATTTGGGCGTTGAGGAGAAAATTTTCCGCGAAACGTACACTTCGGCGCGAAATATCATTCACGAACGGCTAAAAGATACCGCCGCCTCGCACAGCCGAATTTTGATGATTCAAACTGCGCTTGAACTGCTCGGAAAGAATCCGTTCGCGCACGTTTTAGAACTTTACGACGTTTATTGGAATTTTTTTCTGGAAAACATGCGACCATACGACGGCGCGGAAGATTTTTTGCGTGAATTGAAGAATCGCGGCGCAAAAATTTCAACTTGCACGGATATGACGGCGCACATTCAATATCGCAAAATTTCGCGGCTCGGATTGGACAAATTTATCGATTTCATGGTCACGAGCGAAGAGACCGGCTTTGAAAAGCCCGCGCCGATTATGTTTAACTTCGCGCTGGAAAAAATGAGCGTTCGCGCAGACGAGGCGGCATATTTCGGCGACGCATTGGATAGAGACGTTGAGGGCGCGGCAAAAGTTGGAATTACTCCGTTTTGGTTCGTAGCTGACAGAAAATTTTCGGGCGGCGACGATTTTAAGAAGATTTTTTCCTATCGCGAGGCTTATAAACTGTTTTTTGGAGGGATTTAAATGTTCAGATTCGCGCACAACAATTTAAACGTGCTGGATTTGGAGCGGAGCAAGAAATTTTATGCGGACGCGCTCAATTTGCACGAAGTCGGCGGGATTGACGGCGGCGACGAGTTTAAAATCGTTCATCTCGGCGACAGTTTCGGCAGCCACCACAAATTGGAGCTGAAATGGATTCCGAACCGGACAACGCCCTATGATTTGGGCGAAAACGTGGTTCATGTGGCGTTCACGACGAAAAATTTCGCCGAATCGCACGCCTTGCACGAAAAAATGGGCTGTATCTGCTTCGAGAACAAGGAGCTGGGAATTTATTTTATCAAAGACCCCGATGGCTATTGGATTGAAGTCATGCCGGAGTAAAATCGTCTGTGAATGTTGGGAGGAATGATTTATGACGTGGAGAAAAATTTTTCGACGGACGCTGACGGCAATTTTTATCGTCGCGGGACTGCTTACGGCGGCAATCGTCGGAGCGGCAGTTCAAATTTTTGAAGGCGCGGGGCAATATATCATGAGTGACTTTGAAAATCACGACATCGCCAAGCAACGTGCCCAACAACGCGCCGAAAAAAACGCTCAAAAGCAAGCCGGCGTTGCCCTAAAAACTTTTTCGCGCTCGATTAACTCCGAATTGACCGATGAAGAAGTTTCCGCCGTCACGAATAATATTATTAAGGTTTCCGACGTAAAAATTGTGCCCGTGCCCTTCGAGGCGGAAGGTGAAGCCGGTTTAATGTACAAGGCGACGCTCAAGGCGACAATCGACACCGACGGCGTTTACGATTGGCTCAAGCGCGACTCCAAAGAAAAAGTTACAATCATTCAGCAGAACGACAGCTTGCAGGACGCGATTCAAAAAAATGACAAACAAATCGAGGATTTAAAGGAGAAATATAAGCGCGCAACATCTGAAGCCGAGAAAAATCGCATTCGCAAGCAGATGACGGACTCCGAACGCGATTTTTTGGCGAATCAGAAGCTAGAAGAAGGCAATAAACTTTACTATGCCAAAGATTATCACGGCGCGATAAAAATTTATGATGAGGTTCTAAAATTTGGTGATTATTCAGAGGCGTATAACAATCGCGGCGTTGCTTATGATGATTTAAGGCAATACGAGCGAGCCATTCAAGATTACAACAAAGCTATTCAACTCGATCCGAATAATGCCGAGGCGTACAACAATCGCGGCAATGCTTATGCTAAAGGATTAAAACAATACGAGCGGGCTATTCAAGATTACAACAAAGCGATTCAACTCAATCCGAATGATGAAAGAGCATACAACAATCGCGGTATTTCTTATCGTAATTTAAAGCAATACGAGCGAGCGATTCAAGATTACGACAAAGCGATTCAACTCAATCCGAATTTGTATCAGGCGTACAACAATCGCGGCAACGCTTATGGTAATCTCGGACAATACGAGCGAGCCATTCAAGATTACAACAAAGCAATTCAACTAAATCCTAATTATGCAGAGGCGTACAACAGTCGCGGCTTTACTTACTATATTATGAAAAAATATGACTTAGCATTTAAAGACGCAAATAAAGCACTTCAATTAAATTCGAACCTTGCAGAATGTTACGATACTCGCGGTTGCATTTACCTAGCAATGAAAAATTACGATAAAGCACTTGCAGATTTTAACAAAGCTCTTTCAATTATGGAACACCCTGTAATTTACGTCAATCGCGGCGAGACTTATTATTACTTAAAAAATTACGAAAAAGCTTTCGCCGACCTTAACAAAGCGATTGAACTCGGTCTTGAAGGTGAAAATTTAGGCGAAGTTCTTTATTATCGTGGACTTTGCTATCAAGCAACAGGAAATAATGAAAAAGCGCAAGCCGATTTCGCGAAAGCAAAACAGCTCGGCTGGAACGGCTGACAACGAATCAAATTTTAAAAATTCGCCATGGCGGACGATGATTTGTAAAAATCCGCTATGG
>JAFPVP010000129.1 GCA_017412925.1 Selenomonadaceae bacterium | reverse complement strand
TAAAGTTTTCGACCGTTCGCCGCGGTTACTTTTAAAAAGTAACCAAACAGCGGGCGCGATTTGTCGACAAAAATTTTCAGCCACTCGCCGCGTTTTAACTCGTAAAAAGAATTCCGTCTTCGGATTTTTCAGCTCAACTTTTGCCCGCGCCATGAACATTTCCGCGTTTAAGCCCTCGAAAAGTTCTTCCGCGTCGGCGAATTCTGGCAGGGTAAATAATTCTTTATCCTCGACCGTGCCGCAGATTTTTATCAGCAAAGCGCGTTGCTCTGCGGCGGATAATTCGCTGAAGGCAAACGGATTTATCACCAGTTCGCCGCCGCCGCGCGTCAAATTCGCCACCGCCACTTTGTACGCCGATAATTTTACCGGCTCGTCGTTGACGTAAAGATTTTGGCGATTGCCCTGCGCCGTCCAATAATATTCACGCTGGAGTGTCGTGCCGTCCTCGAATTCGATACGCGCACCGTGTACAAGCCCGTCGTCCGTCGGCACCGCTCCGCCCGCGTATTTTTTTATCGAGCCACTTATTTTCCCACTCAACACATACGGCACCACGCTCGCGATTGTACTTTTCCCGACGCCGTTCTGCCCGTGAATTAACACGTCCGCGCCGTCCGCCTCAATCGCACCGTCTGCCAGTCCGCGATAATTCCACCAGCTCATTTGCTTGATTTTCATCGCGCTCACTCCTCTCCTTAGCTATTAGCTTCTAGCTAGTAGCTAATAGCCAACAGCTATCAGCTAAACCGCCTCCGAATAAACTAATGGGCTCCTCGCGTTCGCTAAGCGGTACCTTGCCGTGCTTTTTGAGCGTGTTGTAGAGGAAGAACCGCCCTTTTTGCGTCCACTTCATTTGCGTCGCCGTGCCGCCAATTGCCATGCGCCGCAGAAAGCGCGGGTCTATCGGCGCGTTCGGATTTATGTACATGCCCTGCTTGCGTATGCTCGGAACGACTTCCTCGCACACCCAATCCGAAAATTTTTCAGCGTTGGGAAGTTTGCTCCGCATAACCAGTTTGTACAAGCCCGCCTCGTTGATAACCGTCATGTTCTGCGTTCCGCCGAGGGTACCCTGAATCGGGGTAACCTTTTTATATTTATCCGGCACATGTGTCGCGAGTGCATTTTCGGGTTTGGCATAGCCCAACGCGGTTGCCACGTCGCGACCAACGAAGAACGCTTCGCCGTCCAATTCGACTACGCGCACGTCCCCAAATTTGGGGTGGTTAAATATCTGAATTTCCATGCTCATAATTTTTCCTCCCTTAAAGTAAGTCGCGGTGAAATTCGCGCTCTTGCAAATCCCACGTTTCTTGGAAGTAGTCCACATCGTCGACGGGGGCTTTTTCCCATTCGCACCATTCCGAGTTCCACACCTTTTTATACGGCGCGTCCACCTCGTAGATTTCCCCGTCCTCTATCGAGACCGGCTTGCCTTCGTAGTCCATGGCCGTGTACTCAATCATTCCAATCGCTCCCCCTACGCCGTTTGGAGTTCGGAGTAAATGTTTTAATAGTCAGTTCCGTAACTTTCTTTTCCAGAGCGGCGATTTTTTTGTTTGTGCGCTCAAGCTGTTCAAGGAGTTGTTCGTTACCGTCGCCGACGTATTTCTCAAGAACGGCGAATCCCTTGCTGAACAAGTCGCGATACATCTTGCTACAAGCGTCCGCCCCGTAAACGCCTTTGATAACGGCATTAAGCGCGTCCTCGGTTATCTTCACGCCGTCCACGAAGTAATACTGCCTTTTGTTAATGCTAAACCTCTCCACTCTCATCTTGTCCCCTCCAAAAATTTTCTGTTACTTTTTACTTGCTGTTTGCTATAATGCTTGCGGGGCTTTGTCACCCCAGAGATTTTCGACTGTCGTGTTGAAGTTTTTCGCGATTCTGATTGCCGTTTTAATTGTTTGCGCTCCCATGCCATATTCGTAATTTTGGTAACTCCGGAAACTCATATTCAAATCTGCGGCAACCTGCGCTTGTGTTTTGCCCGATAATTCACGAGCCGCTTGCAAATGGTTTGCGTGTTTCATTTCACCTCACTCCTTTAAGGCTAACACACAAGTTATTGTGCGTTTTGGTGCAAGCATATCGCACAAGATATTGTGCGTCAAGTGTTTTGAAAAATTTTTTGAATGAACGGAGGGATTTTTATGACTGTAGGACAATCCTTGAAGAAGGTTAGAAAGAATTTCGCTCTTACTCAAAAACAAATGGCTGCAGGAGCGCAACTTTCGTACCGTTCTTATCAAGAATACGAAGGTGACCGCGTTATGCCACCTGTTACTGCTGTCATGGCACTTGCCGACGCTTACGATGTCTCGGCAGATTATCTTTTAGGGCGAGTTCCAACGCCGGATTCATTTGTTATCGAAGAGCTTGCTTACTCTGACGGTATTCTCTATGTACACTTCCGCAATAACGACTGGTATCAATACCGCGACGTTCCCGAAGATGTTTATAAGAACTTTGTTGCCGCGCCGTCTAAGGGTAAATTTTTTCTCAAAAACATAATGCCCGAATATGCCTGTTCGATTTGCACGTCTGCGCCCGATGAAGCCGTTCATTACGACAACCCCACGAAGTAATACCGCTTTTTGTTAATGCACACCCTCTCCACTCTCATCTTGTACCCTCCAAAAATTTTCTTGCTTTTTACGCCAGATCTGCGGTAGAATACAACATATCAGTAGCCCAAAGTTTTTCAGATGTTGTTCCCAACGCCTTGGCGATTTTTACGCCCATTATCGCGTTCGGGATTACTTTTCCGTACTCGTAACGCTGATAGGCGGCTTTGGCTATTTTGATTTCTTTTGCGACTTGTAGTTGTGTCTTGCCGGACTTCTCGCGAGCCGCCTTGATTGGTGTACTTTCTTTCATACCACCTCACTCCTTCTTAGTTAGGATTCAAATTTGTATCCTACGCGGCGAATTATAGCAGGATACATTTTTGAAGTCAAGCATTTTGGAAGCTTTTTTGATTCTTTTTTGAGGAGGGATAACTATGACAATCGGAGATTCTTTCAAGCGTTTCAGAAAGGAACGGGGACTTACTCAACAGCAAGTCGCTAACGCTTTAAAGATTCAAAAATCTTCGTATCAACGCTATGAGCAGGAGAAAGTTGTCCCTGCCGCAACCGTGATAATAAATCTCTCAAAATTCTTTGGTGTGTCGACTGATTATTTGTTAGGGTTGTCCGACAAGCCAAATGTTGCGGCGGCGATGTAAGGGGGCAATAGCTGTGCCTAAACAAAGTAAAACTTCAGCGAAAAAGCTAGCCGGTAAAAGTGGCAAAAAGCGTAAAATTTCTTCTGGCTCCTCGCCGCTAACGGTCATCACGGATATTCCAATGGGCAAGGTCGAGCTGTCAGAAACGCAAGCCATATCGGTAGCCTTGATTCGTAACGAATTACAACAAGAATTTGTCGCCGTCCGAAGAATGTACCGGTCAAAGAACACTGATAAATGGAAAACACAGGATAAAATTTGGTTGCCGTTTAAAAACATGTACGAGCTATGCTCTGTATTAATCAACGCTTACGACGTGGGAAATAAACTTGGTTGGGGTAATACCTATAAATCTGAACCGTTAATTTTTGCATTTAACAAGAATGAATCTTCGAGAGCTGACCAAAGGGCAGAACCGCTGGAGCTAAAACCTTGTCTATTCCAAATAGGATTATTCAACGATAGCTGACTTCTTCAACGTCTCAACTGATTACTTACTCGGTCGCATCGACAACCCGAATGTTTTGAAGGGCGCGTGATTTAATTGGAGATAATTAAAGTCAGCTCGTCTGTCATTAAAAAAATCGTTTATGACGATACCACTTTGTTTATAAAGTTCATTGACAACGGCTGGTATCGCTACCGCAATTTTC
>JAFPVP010000128.1 GCA_017412925.1 Selenomonadaceae bacterium | reverse complement strand
CACGTCCCTAAAAATCGGTGACTTGCGCAACGTTTTTTCCCTAAAGAGAGCGTACACTCATTTTTTGCCATTTTCTCCTAGTGGTAATGCGGTTTTTTTCGTTTTTCTTATGTCCACTACAGTAGACATATACTCCGATTTTATTACCCAAAATCCGTGACCTGTGCAACGCTTTTTCCATCTTATTTCATGCTAATGAGCACGATCAAACTCGTTTTTGCCTTCAAAATTTGTAGCGAATTTTAATTTTTTTCTGAAGGATTTCTGAGCGTTTTAGCTAATGTAACTGAAACTTCCATATAATTTTTTCTCATCTCGAACGTTTGCAAAGTGAAATTTCACCAAAAAATAATCGCATTTTAACAATAATCGTTGGGTAATAATTGGAGGAGTTGCTCATGAAGAAAACAATTTTGGTGACTGGTGCGGCTGGTTTTATCGCAGGAAATTTTATAATGCGCCTACTTAAGGAATCGTCCTTTAAAAAAATCGTCGGCGTTGACAATTTGAACGACTACTACGACCGCCGTTTGAAAAATTTCCGTCTAGAACAGATCCTAAAAGCCGCCGATAATAACTGGATTTTTTATCGCGGCGACCTTTCCGACAAAAATTTTATCAATGAAATTTTTAACTCGCATCGCCCCTCCCACGTTATCAATCTTGCCGCTCAACCCGGCGTTCGCTACTCTATCGACAACCCCGACGCTTATATCCGGAGCAATATTATCGGCTTTTTCAATCTCCTTGAAGCTTGTAGAAATTTCCCCGTCGAGCATCTCGTGTACGCCAGCTCCAGCTCCGTTTACGGTTCTAATAAAAAAATCCCCTTTGCTACTGACGACAAAACCGACGAGCCCGCCAGCCTTTACGCCGCCACAAAAAAAAGCAATGAGCTCCTCGCTCACTGCTACAGCCATCTTTACAATATCCCTGCCACCGGCTTGCGATTTTTTACCGTTTACGGACCGGCAGGGCGTCCCGATATGGCGTATTTTAAATTCACCAACAAACTTTTGCGCGGTGAAGACATTCAAATTTTTAACTTCGGCAACTGCGCACGCGATTTTACTTTTGTCGCGGATATCGTCGAAGCTCTTTGCCGCGTCATTGATTCGCCGCCTAAAAATTCTCCGCCGCATAAAGTTTACAATCTCGGCAGAGGCGAACCCGTCAACCTTCTCGAATTCGTCACCATTTTGCAGGAAGAACTCGTTCGCGCCGGTGTTTTGCCCGCCGATTACGACTTTGACGCTCACAAAAAACTTGTCCCTGCGCAACCTGGCGACGTCCCCATTACTTTTGCTGACACCCGCGACTTTGAACGCGATTTTAATTTCCGTCCGCGCACCGACCTACGCACCGGCTTGCGAAGTTTTGCCTCGTGGTATAAAAATTTTTATGCCAATAATTAACTCGACGCGATGTCTCGCAATTTATAATTTCCTGCGCCGTCCAAATTCAATTCCACGTCGTGCAACTTAAACAGCGTCGACCGGTGCCCCACGCTCACGACCGTCACTTTTGGCAACTCCCGACGTATCAGCTCGTACATTTCTAATTCCCGCGGCTCGTCCAGCGCACTTGTCGCCTCGTCTAAGAAAATATATTCTGGCGCGGATAAAAGCACTCGCGCGAACGCCAGCCGCTGTTGTTCGCCCAACGATAAAATTCTGCTCCAATCTTCCGCCGTGTCCAATTTCTCGACCAGCGCGGGCAATTCTACCTGTTGCAAAACTTTTTTCAGCCGCTCTTCGGGCGGCGATTCTTTTTCGGCGGAAGGATAGATTAACGCTCGCTTCAGCGTTCCGAGCGGCAAATACGGCTTCTGCGGCAGGAACATAACCCGCGCTTTTTCCGGCAGTGAAATTTCCCCCGACGCATGCGCCCATAGTCCCGCCAAAGTTCTTAGCAATGTCGATTTGCCGCAACCCGATAAGCCCGTCACCAACAGCGATTTGGAATTTTGAAGTTCCAGCGAAAGTTTTTTCAATAGCTCCCGACCCGTCGGCAGTGAAACGTTCAGCGCGGAAATTTTTAATTCGGGTGCCGTCGAAGTCGTAACGGAGCTTTGAACTTTTTTTGCCTCCTCCATGTGTTCAGTGAAGCCCGCAAGTCGATTGATGACCGCCGCCAATGTTGCCAGCGTGTCGTATGAATTGACAAAAAAGCTCAGCGCGTCTTGCACTCTGCCGAACGCCGAAGATATTTGCATGAGCCCGCCGAGTTGTATTTCTTTGGCAAAATAGCGCGGATACGCCATGATATACGGCACGATAACCGCCAGCTGTGCGTAGCCGTTCACGTAAAAATTCAAATGCTTGGTCTTCTTCATCAGCTGCCAATAATTTTTTATCACGTTGGAAAATTTTAGGTTGAAGCCTTCAAGTTCGTTCGGCTCGCCGCGATAAAAGGCTATGCTCTCCGAATTTTCACGGACGCGCATCATGCTGAAACGGAAGTCTGCCTCGTATTTTTGCTGGTCGAAATTCAGCGAGATTAATCTGCGTCCGACTTTGTGCGCCAAAACCGTGCCGATTCCCGAATAAATCAGCGAGAACCAGAACATGTAGCCGGCAATTACAATTTCCATGCCGCCCAAATTAAACGTAAACGAGCCGCTCAAATTCCAAAGCACCACTCCGAACGCTCCCAATGTCGTCAGCTCTTTCAAAAAGCCGATTAGCAATGCCAGCGTCAAGTTCACGAACTGCCCGATGTCTTCCGAGATACGCTGGTCTGGGTTGTCCGTGGCGTCTTGCAACCGATAATAAATTTGTCCGCCCATCCACGCCCGCAAATAATTGTTCGTCATCCACGTGCGCCACTTTATCTGCACCATTTGCCGCAAGTAAACCGCGTAAACCGCTATGATTATGTAAGTGAATGCTATCGCGCTGAACTGACCGAGCAACGGGAAAAATCTTTCCTGTTCGTAATTTTGCAGCGCGTCCCAAAAAATTTGATACCACTCGTTGAGCTGCACGAGCAAATAAACCATCGCGAAATTCATCGATATGACGACCGCCAATAGTCCGCGCGCCTTCCACTTTTCCTCACTCGACCAATAGCCCTTGAACAGCACCCAAAAGCCGCGAAATAATTTTTTCGTATCCAATTCAATTTTCCCCGCTTTCCAAAACAAAATGACTGTCGCTGATTTGCCGCATTGTGCACTTTTCATAATCAATTTTGCTGGCGTCGTAGGAAATGAGCTGACGTTTTTTTTCAACGGCGGGATTCGGTTGCGGCACTGCCGACAGTAAACTTTGCGTGTAAGGGTGCGCGGGATTGGTAAAAATTTCCTGCGTGGTTCCCGTTTCAACCAAGTAGCCTTTGTGCAGGACGCCGATTCTGTCCGAAATGTATTTGACCATGCTCAAATCGTGCGCTATGAAAAGATATGCGCATTTCGTCTCCGACTGAATATCTTTCATCAGATTGACGACCTGCGCTTGGATTGAAACGTCAAGGGCGGAAATGCATTCGTCAGCGATAATAAGTTTAGGATTCATGACTAGAGCACGGGCGATTCCGACGCGCTGACGTTGCCCACCAGAAAATTGTTGCGGATACCTTTCAGCGTGCGCGGGAGATAGCCCAACTTTTTTTAATATCTCGCCGATAATTTCGCCGCGTTCCTTTTGACTTGAGTAAAGTTTATGAATATCCAAACCCTCGCCGATTATGTCGCCGATTTTTTTTCGCGGATTCAAACTCGACATCGGGTCTTGGAAAATCATCTGCATATTTTTCCGCAACCTTCGGCGGATTTTGTCGCTAAGTTCGCCGGAAATTTTATCGCGATTAAAAATAATTTCGCCGTCGGTCGGGTCGTAAAGTCGTATGATACTGCGCCCGATTGTCGTCTTGCCGGAGCCGCTCTCTCCTACCAGCCCGTAAGTTTCGCCAGGATAAATTTCAAACGACACGCCGTTGACCGCCTTGACCGTGAAGTTGCGCGAGATTTTAAAATGCTGGCGTAAATTTTCTACTTTAAGCAGTGGTTCCGTCATAGTGCGCCGCCTTTCTCGCTCGTTCCAAGCGCGATTTTAATTCTGCAGGCAACTCAATTTTCGGCGCGTCGGGGTGAAGGAGCCACGTCGCCGCGTAGTGCGTCTCCGAAATTTTAAACATGGGCGGCTCCGCTTTCTCGTCAATTTTCATCGCAAATTTGTTTCTTGCCGCGAAGGCGTCGCCTTTGGGTTCGTGTAAAAGATTCGGCGGCGAGCCGGGGATTGAGTAAAGTCTCTCGTCGTCGGTTTCCAAATCGGGCATGGCGGAGAGCAAACCCCACGTGTACGGGTGGCGCGGGTCATAGAAAATTTCTTCGACGGTGCCGCGCTCAATCACCTTGCCCGCGTACATCACGTTCACGAAATCGGCGACTTTCGCCACGACTCCCAAATCGTGCGTGATGTAAATTACCGACAAGCCCATTTGCCGCTGAATTTCATTTATCAAATCCAATATCCGCGCCTGTATCGTCACGTCCAAGGCGGTTGTCGGCTCGTCGCAAATTAATATTTTCGGTTCGCACGATAGCGCAATCGCTATCACCACGCGCTGACGCATGCCGCCTGAAAGTTGGTGCGGATAATTTTTCATGCGCTTTTCCGCCTCCATTATGCCGACCAACTTTAAAAGTTCTATTGCTTTTTGCCGCGCCTCACTCTTTGATATTTTTTTGTGCAGGAACATGCCCTCCATAATTTGTTCGCCGATTGTCATTGTCGGATCCAAACTCGTCATTGGGTCTTGAAAAACCATGGCGATTTCTTGCCCGTTAATCGTTCGCCGCAAATCTTTTTTTGTCAACGTGAGCAAGTCAACGTCGTTGTAGAAAATTTCTCCGCTGTTGATTATCGCGTTGCTGTCAAGAAGCCCCACAACCGCTTTCATCGTGACGGATTTTCCTGAGCCGCTTTCGCCGACCAGCGCGACAGTTTTTCCCGTCGGCAATTCAAAATCCACGCCGCGTATCGCATGAATATTGCCCGCGTTCGTCCGAAAAGTTATGTCAAGATTTTTAACCGAAAGAATTTTTTCCATTACATGTCCTCAATTTTCGGGGCTAATGCCTCGCGCAAGCCGTCGCCGATTAAATTAAAACCGAGCATTAAAATCGCCAGCACACATATCGGCGGCAATATTTGATACGGCAAAATCGTTATGTTATTGAAACCCGCCTCTATCAGCGAACCGATTGAACATTGCGGCAAAACTATTCCCACGCCCACGAAACTCAAAAATGCCTCTGTGAATATTGCTACTGGTATCGAAAACATAACTTGCGTTATTATCGGTCCGATTGTGTTCGGCAAAATTTGCTTAAAAATTATGTGGAAACTTCCCGCGCCGAGCGTCCGACTTGCCAAAACGTATTCGCGCTCCTTGAGTTTCAAACACTCCGCCCGCGCTATTTTGCTCATGGGTATCCATTCCGTGATAAGTAGCGACGCGATAACTAGCCCGATTCCTTTTTCCATGAAAATTGCCAAAATGGATATGATGACAAGCGTCGGAATTGAACCAGCTATTTCAATGAAACGTTGGAGCACGTGGTCGACAAAGCCGCCGAAGTAGCCCGAAATTAATCCGTAGCTCGTGCCAATGAGCATATCGATAAAAATCGCCACGAACGCGATTATCAGCGAAACCCGCGCCCCGTGCCAAGTTCTCGTCCAAAGGTCGCGCCCCATGTCATCTGTCCCGAAAATAAAAGTTCTGTCCGCAAAAAAATTCTGCGCCGAACCGTCGCCGAATTGCGGCTCCAAACTTTTGGCGATAATTTCCTTGCCGCTCGTATCAGTCACGGAAACAATTTGGTCGTAAGCGTAATTGCTCACAATCGGCGCGAACACGGCGAACAAAATTATTAAGCTGACTAAAATCAGACCGGTGACGGCAAATTTATTGCGGAAAAAGTGAACGGCGACACCTTTCCAGTAGCCTTGCGAGGAAAAATTTTCGTCAAGTGCTATGTTTCTATCAGTGACTAACTTGAAATCGCCACTTTGCGGCGTGTACATGTTCACCCCTCCTTTGTCGTCAATCTGATTCGCGGATCGATTATCCCGTATAAAATGTCGAGCACGAGCATTGCTCCGATATACAGCGCGGAAAAAACGATGCTCAATGCCAAAACGTAATTGTAATCCACGCCCTGACCGGCTATCGCGTCAACCATCAATTTGCCCACACCGTTTATCCCGTAGATTTTTTCGATGACCATTGCGCCCGTCAACAAACTCACCACCAGCGGCGCGAGAACCGTCACGATTGGAATCAGCGCGTTCCTCAAAACGTGTCGCCGAATCAGTTCAAAGCCGTAAAGCCCCTTAGATTCTGCCAGCTTTACATAGTCGCTGTTAATTACTTCAAGCATTTCGTTGCGCGTGAAGCGGGCGATTGTCGAAACTGCAAACAAACTCAGCGACAACGCCGGCATGATTGACGACGCCATAAAATTTGACGGGTCGAAAAAATACGGGAAGAACGGAATTTTATACGAGAAAAAATATTGCAGGAAAATCATAAAAACATAGGACGGAATGCACACGCCCAAAATTGAAACTAGTGTGCAAAAGCCGTCCAAAAATTTCCCGCGATTCAGTGCCGCGACAATTCCAATCGCCAGCCCGACGACTGTCCCGAATAAAATTGACAGCACGCCGATTTTAAACGAGTTTATCAGGCACGCCGTCAATATCGGCTTAATCGGTGCGCCGTTGTAAAGCGAAGTGCCGTTGCCAAAACTCCCGCTCGCCAAAAGCGTCATGTAATCCGCGAACTGAATTAAAATCGGTTTGTTCAATCCGAGCTCTTCGCGCTTCTGCAAAATCATTTCCGCGCTCATTCTTTCGACGGGGAACGGGTCGCCAGGCATTATCCGAATCAACACGAACAGCACGAATGTTATCACGAACAGCGTCAAGACTGACATTAAAATTCTTTTTGCTATGTACTTACTCATTTGAGTTTAACGTTTTTGAAGACGCGAGAAATTCCCGCGACGTGATATTCAATTCCCTCGACGTTCGGGGAAATCAAAACGGCGGAGGCGGAGGTGAAAAGCGGCGCAATTACCGCGTTATCCAACAGAATTTTTTCCGCGTCGTAGAGAGCAGACCAGCGCGCGTCGTAATCTTCGGCAAGGTGACCAGTCGAACAATCGGAAATAATTTTGTCGTAGTCGGCGTTGCTCCAGTGCTCGGCAATTTCACTGCCCGTAGTCGTCCACAGCGTCAAAAAAGTCATCGGGTCGTTGTAATCGGGAACCCAATCAACGAGAGCAATGTCGTAGCTGTTCGACGTGATGTTGCTCAAATATTCCGCCTTGGGCATGGGCTGAAGTTTAATCATCACGCCCGGCAAATTTTCTTCGACCTGCGACTTAATCGCCTGCACAATTTTTGTATTGGCGTCGCCGTCGTTGGAGAAAATCAGATTGAGTTCAAAGCTGTCCTTGCCGAGTTCACTCTTGGCTTTGCTCAAAAATTCTTGCGCCTTTGAAACGTTGAAGCTCACGACGTCAGAGAATTGTTTTTGGTCTTCAGCGAAAAATTTTCCCGTCTTTGCATTCGGAGCAAAATCAATCGGCACGGCAGTGTAAGTTGCCTTCGCGCCGTTCATAACGTAATTGTCAACGAGCGATTCGCGGTCAATGGCGTTGGAAATTGCCAGCCGCAAGTTTGCATTGGCGAGCGCGCCCGCGTGATGATTCTTCGGATCTTGGTTGAAGGAAAGATAATTGAGCAACCCCGACGAAAAAGTTTTCAAATTCTTAGCAAGTTCGGCGTCCTGATTGACGTGCGCGACTTGGTTGCCGCCGATGTTGACAACATTAAGCGTGCCGTTCTTAAAGGAAGTCAGCGCGTTATCGGAAGACGTGACAACTTGATATTGCCAATCGTTAATTGAAACTTTTGCGGCGTCCCAGTATGAATCATTTTTCTTGAGCTGAATATTTGCCGCGCCAGGGACGTAACTCGCCAGCATGAACGCGCCGTTCGACAGGAAAGTTTCGGGGCTTGTGCCGTAGCTGCCTTCCGCCAGTGAGTTGTAAAATTTTTCGTTAATCGGATAGAAAGTCGGGAACGCCATCAGCGCCGGGAAAAAAGAAACCGGCGCGTCGAGTTCAACCACAAAAGTTTTCGGGTCGGGCGCAGAAACTCCCAAAGTTTTCGGATCGCCGCCTTTTATCACCGCGTCGGCATTTTTCACGCAAGCAACCGTATCGCCCATGATGTAGGAATATTCCGCAGAACTTTTACAATGACGCCGCCACGCGAAGACAAAATCCTCCGCCGTGACGGGGTCGCCGTTCGCCCATTTCGCCTCGCGCAAGTGGAATGTGTAAGTTTTGCCGTCAGCGGACACGTCGTAACTTTCAGCCAGCGCGGGAATCGCTTTGCCGTCGGCGTCGAGTTGCATCAAGCCATCGATACAATCGGCGATAACTTCAAACGACGCCACGTCAGTTGCCTGTGCGCTGTCGAGCGATACCACATTTGAACCGAGCATGACGCTCAATTTTTTGTCGCCGCCCGCAGAATCAGAGCCGCCACAGCCCGCGAAAATCATCGTCACGAGTAGCAGTGCTGCCATAAAAATTTTTTTCATCGTTCAATCCCCTCTTCAATAAAAAAATGCTGATAATCTTTTTCTTCCGGTAAATCCCTGCCGCCCCACAAAAAGCCGTGCGCCGCGAAAAGTCTGCAACATAAATCGTCCTCCGTAATTTTGTACGGAAAATTTTTCGTGCGGTCTTCATAGTCGGCTCCATTGTCCGGCGCGATTATTTTTTTCCCGTCAACTTCTTTGATGTACGGATTATATAGCGGATTAATATCCACCGCCATGCCGTAGCCGTGCAGAGAAATTCTGTTCGTGAAGGAGACGTAGCGAAAATTAAAACACGAAGAATTATTATCCCGCATAGAAAGTTCGTCGTCGGCGTCGTATTCGTCAATCAGCCGAATTTTTTCTATCGGATAATTCTCCGCGTAAAGTTTCATGAAAGTTTCTGTTAGCGGCTCAGCAATTCTGACGTTGCAAATTAATTCGCCTTCCAGAGTTTCGCCGCTCAAATTTCTGTGCAAAACATGCAGATAACGTAACTCGCTTAATGGCAACGGGCAATTTTTTTTGTAGGACTTGCCGTTTATCCGCGCGAAAATTTTTTCGTCAATCTCGCAAACGTAAAATTTTTTCTCCAACGAATTGATACCTCCTGAAAATTTTCTGATATAATACAAAGCTATTAAATGAATGTCAAGTTTAAGTGCGGAGGTAAACTCTTCGACAGCTACAATTTAATTTTGCCCGTAGTAAGCTTTCGGTCCGTGTTTGCGCATGAAATGTTTATCCAACACGTATTGCGGCGCGCCCGCCACTTTGGGATTATTAATTTCAGTGAGCGTCGCCATCCGCGCAATTTCCTCCAAAACGACCGAATGATAAACCGCCTGCGCCGCGTTTTTGCCCCACGTGAACGGTCCGTGATAAGCGCAGATAACCGCCGGAATGTGGACGGGATTTATTTTGCGCCGCTCGAAAGTTTCAACGATGACTTTGCCCGTGTTCAGCTCGTAGGCTTCCTCGATTTCTTCCGCAGTCAATGAACGTGTGCAAGGAATGTCGCCGTAAAAATAATCGGCGTGCGTCGTGCCATAAGCTGGAATATCTCTGCCCGCTTGCGCCCAACTGACCGCGTAGGTGCTGTGCGTGTGCGCTATCCCGCCGACTGTGGGGAAGGCGTTATAAATCGCGCGGTGCGTCTCGGTATCGGAAGACGGTTTCAATTTCCCTTCGACTTTGTTGCCTTCCAAATCCATTACAACTAAATCTTCCGGTTTCAGTAACTCATAATCAACGCCGCTAGGTTTTATGACGAAAAGTCCGCTCGCACGATCTAAACCGCTCACATTGCCCCACGTGTAAGTTACCAGTCCCCGCCTCGGCAACTCCATGTTCGCCGCATAAACTTCTTTTTTTAATTCCTCCAGCACAGTTACTCCTCCTTTAATTGCATTTTATTGCTACCGACGATAGTATTTTAGCTACTTCGTTAAAAATATCAATGAATTTTTCTGAAAATCATTTGACTAATCGCTACTTTAAATAATAAAATAACGTATCATTGAATTCAACTGAAAGGTGTGAGTATCTTGAATAAAATTTCTCTTCGCCCCTATCAGAAGCAATTCATTGACGACGTTCGCAACGAATTTAGTCAAAACCACAAGCGTGTGGTCGGAGTTGCTCCTTGCGGCGCGGGTAAAACTATCATGACCGGCTGGATGATTCGCGAAGTTCAAAGGCGCGGAAAGCGTGTAATTTTTTTCGTTCACAGGCACGAGTTAATCAGACAAACTTCCGAGACTTTTGAACAACTGGAAATTCCGCACGGCATCATTTCCGCCGGCTATAAATCCCAACTCGATTTGCCCGTTCAAATTGCCTCCGTCCAAACTCTCGCCAGACGTTTAAAAACTGTGCCCGCGCCCGATTTCCTTATCTGCGACGAGTGTCACCATATTCTCGCTAACACTTACAGGCAAGTTCTCGACGCCTATCCCGACGCTTATCTTTTGGGTGTCACTGCCACGCCTCAACGCATGGGCGGTATCAATCTCGGCGACGTTTTCACTTCCATGGTTGAAGGTCCCAACGTTGACCAACTTATTAAGCTCGGCAACCTCACCGATTTTAGATATTTTTCCCACGCTGATAAAATTGATTTGCACAATGTGCGGACAAAATTTGGCGAATACGTCAACTCCGACCTTGCCAAAGTCATGGGCGATAAAAAAATCATCGGCAATATCGTTGACAATTACAATCGCCACGCCGCCGGTAAATCTGCCATTTGCTATTGCGTCAACGTCAAACATTCTAAGCAAGTCGCTGACGCCTTCAACAAAAAAGGTATCTGTGCTGCCCATTGCGACGGCGAAACGCCCAAAATTAAACGCGCTCAACTCGTTGAAGATTTCCGCGCCGGCAAAATTAAAATCCTTTGCAATGCCGAACTTTTTAGCGAAGGTTTTGACGTGCCCAATATGCAAGCCGTTATCCTCGCCCGCCCAACGCAATCTTTAACTCTTTTTATTCAGCAGGCTATGCGCCCCATGCGCCCAGACCCCTCAGACCCCAATAAAGTTGCTGTCATTATCGACCACGTTCAAAATTATTCACGTTTCGGCTTGCCCAACGCAATTCATAAATGGTCACTTGCGCCCAATCCTCCGAAAAGACATCTCCCCGCCCCAGTTAAATTTTGTGACCAATGCGGGCTTGTCGTCCCTATGGCTACGCACGTTTGTCCTTGTTGCAGCTATGAATTTATCACTGAGGAAGACGAAGAAGAACGCCTCCGCGAACACGAAGGCACGCTTTTGCACATTGAACGGAAACTCGGTAACTTTTCTGGTCGCCGCATAACTCACGCGCCCACCTCCCCCGAAGCCTTCATGGAAATTGCTAAGGAAAAAAATTATCAAGTCGGTTGGGTTGCTCATCAAGCTCTTAAATACGCTAAATCCTACGAAGATTGTCTCCATATCGCTGACGTTTGCGGCTATAAGCGCGGCTGGGCTTATTACAACTGGCCTAAAGATGACCGCAAATCGACTAGCAGTTATCGCCGCAGACCCAAGCACCTTTCGGAGCGTTTCATCTGAACAGCGGATTTATTTTACACCGTGATTCAATCTTTCGATAGCGGTTTGGAGGAAGTTATGAATCAAAGCGAAACTAAACGCGCTACGATAAAAAAACTTTTGTTTTACGCGCTGGTGATTGCCTTCTTTGTCGGTATCGTGCTGTCATATTACAACATGCTTTACAATCAGACGCGCGAAAGCATTATCAAAAACGGACAAACCGCCGCCATTCAATCGAAAAACTATCTAAGCGAATATCTTTCCACAAGCATCGACGCTATCAAGCTGACGGCGTACACGATTGACGGCATGCTCAAAAATAAAAAGACGAACAAAGAAATACTTGATTATTTGGTGGGGCAATCCATAGCTGTAACCAGCACCGTTTTTGAGAACACGACCGGACTTTACGGTTATATCAACGGCGAATATCTTGACGGCGCGCTTTGGGTTCCGGACGCGGATTTTGTGCCGACGCAACGCCCGTGGTATACCAAAACTATGAAAAGCAATGGAAACGTGACGCTAATCGACCCGTATCTCGACGCCCAGACTGGAAAAATTACCATGACAATTTCAAAGCGGCTCGTTGACGGCAAAAGTATCGTGGCTATGGATATCGTCCTTGACCAAGTACAAAACATTACGGAGGAGTCCGTGAAATCCGGCAAATCGGATTACGAATTCATTTTGGATAGCCGCGACATGGTCGTTGCCCATTCGGAAAAAGCGGAGATTGGCAAGAATTACAGAAAGGAAAAAGATACCTTTTGGGCTGTGATTTTAAACAAAGCAAACTTCGCCGACAATGATTTCTTTGAATTCGACTATAAAGGCGCGCACTATGTCGTTTACGCTGAAAAAATCGAAAATAATTGGCGGTGCTTGACCGTCAAAAATGCCACGGAAATATTTACGCCGCTGAAAATTCTTTTGGCAATTACAATAATCGTCGTGGTTATAATCGTGCTGATTCTCTCGTATATCCTCAACAAATCGAATCAACGGTACGCTAGGGCAAAAGAACTTAACGAGCAACTCTCGTCGCTGTCAAATATTTATCTGTCCGTTTATGATATAAATCTCATCGAAAATACTTTTAAGGAAATACAATCGACGCGCTCCATTCTTGCTAAGTTGCCTAAAGAAAATTACGAAAACGCCAGCTCCATGATAGAAGGCTCGATGCGGCAAATGGTAAGCAAAAATTCCCTGGAAGATACACTCCGCTTTATAAAACTCGATACTTTAAACGACCGCTTGAAAGATTCCGACACCGTAGCGATTGAATATCAAAATATAGAGCAAAAGTGGCGGCGGGCGCGTTTTATCGCCTCGCAACGCTTGAAAAATGGCACCGTCTCCAATGTGCTGTGGCTTATTGAAGACATTGACAAAGAAAAAAAGGAGCGCGATGAGCTCCGCGATCTTTCGGAACGAGCTTTTGCCGCCAGCGAAGCTAAATCCTCTTTCCTGTCAAATATGTCCCATGAAATTCGCACGCCGATTAATGCAATTTTGGGCATGAACGAGAGCATTATCCGCGAGAGTAACGACTCGGAAATTATTTCGTATGCGGAAAATATTAAGACCGCCGGCAACACGCTTTTGGGGATAATCAATGACATTCTGGACTTTTCAAAAATCGAAGCCGGAAAGATAGAAATTATTCCCGTGGATTATGACCTTTCGTCGCTGATTAACGACTTGGTGAACATGATTCAAATCAAGGCGGACAACAAAGGGCTTGCCTTGTCGCTGGAGTTTGATAAAAATTTGCCGAAAATATTATGCGGCGACGAAGTCCGAATCAAACAAGTTATCACTAATCTGCTGACAAATGCGGTGAAGTACACGGAAAAGGGAATTGTGACGTTCTCGATTAGTTTCAAACGCGCAACTCAGGAACCGGATAGCGTGATTCTCCTGGTTTCAATCAAAGACACGGGCATTGGAATTAAGCCGGACGATATGCAAAAACTTTTCGCGGAATTTGAGCGTATCGAAGAAGAACGCAACCGCAACGTTGAAGGCACGGGGCTCGGCATGGCGATTACAAAAAATCTTCTGCGCTTGATGAAGAGCAACCTTAAAGTTGAAAGTATTTACGGCTTAGGCTCGAAATTTTCCTTTGAGCTGAAGCAGAAAGTAATTAAATGGGAGCCGCTGGGCGATTATGAAGCGTCATATAAAGCCGGTCTGCACGAACGGAAAAAATATAAGGAGAGATTTACCGCTCCGAGTGCGCAAGTCCTTGTAGTCGACGATAACTCAATGAATCTGATGGTTTTCACGAATCTTTTAAAGCAGACGAAAATTAAAATTGATACGGCTATCAGCGGCGACGCGGGAATTGTTTTAACGCAAAAAAATAAATACGACGTTATATTTTTAGATCACATGATGCCGGACAAGGACGGTATCGAAACGTTGCAGGAATTGAGAGCGCAGAAGGACAATCCGAATTGCCGCACCGTTTCCGTCTGCTTGACTGCCAACGCCATTTCCGGCGCGAGAGAAAAATACATTGCCGCAGGTTTCGACAATTATTTAACCAAGCCGATTAATCCTGATAAGCTTGAGGAAATGTTGCTGGAATATTTGCCGGCAGAAAAAGTTGCGGCGGCTTCTAATGTTAATCCGCCCCAAACCGATTACAAGTACATGAATATAGACATGGGCTTAAAATACAGCGACGGCATGGAAGATTTGTTTAGGAGTGTCGTGGAGATATTCTGCAAACTCAAGGACGAAAAAAAGGAAAAAATTCAAAGAGCGTTCGAGAGCGGGAATTGGAAGGACTACACAATTTTTGTTCACGCGCTGAAGTCAACCGCGCTTTCTATCGGAGGCGAGCAAACTGCTAAAATTGCCAAAGAACTTGAAATGGCTGGCAATGTTCTCCGAGACGCAAACTCTGCAGAATCGGATAAGCGCGAGGCTGAATCGTTTATCAAGGCTCATCATGCCGAAGCGATGGAACTTTACGATAAACTTGTCGAAGAAGGCAACCGCTATCTTAATTCATAAGCGGGAGTTTGAAAAAATTTCTGTAGAAAGCTTGACGAGCTTGTGTAAAAAAAAATAGACCGCAACGCAAAATCGCGTCGCGGCAATTTTTATATCATTGAAATGTTAGAGGTCAGTTTAAAGTTTGTACTCCGCGCGAATCTCGGAGATTTTAACGGGGCGATGCTCCTTGACGGATTTAGTTGCCGCCAAACCGATTAAAACGGGCTCCAAGCCGTCCTGCGCGGTGACAGGCGTCTCGGTGTCGTTGACAATCGCCTCGACGAATTCGTCAACCTCGGTAGCATAAGCCATCATGTAGCGTTCAAGGAAGAAGAACATGGGCTTTTCGGCAACGACGCCGTCTTTGTTGCTGTAGACCGCGTTTGAGTCGCTGTCGTTGGAAATCGCCACGCAGCCTTTGTCGCCGAAAACTTCAGCGCGTTGGTCGTAGCCGTAGCAGCAAGCGCGGCAGTTATCGATAACCGCAGTCGCGCCGTTTGTGAGCTTCAAAGTTATGACGGCGGTGTCAACGTCGCCAGCCTTGCCGATTTCCTCGTCGACGGTGATTGAGCCTTCTGCGTAGACTTCCTCGACTTCCGCGCCGGAAAGATAGCGCACCATGTCGAAATCGTGAATGGTCATGTCAAGAAAGATTCCGCCCGAAACTTTGACGTAGCTAATCGGGGGCGGTTCGGGGTCGCGCGACGAAATTTTGATAATTTGTTGCTTGCCGACTTTGCCAGCCTCGACAGCTTTGCGAATTGCGCGGAAGTTGTGGTCGAAACGGCGATTGAAGCCGACTTGATATTTTTTGCCGGTTTCCTTGACGACAGCGAGCACTTCCTTAATTTTCTCAACGTCGTGGTCAATCGGCTTTTCGCAGAAGACGTGCTTGCCGGCGCGCAGAGCCTCAATCGACAGCGGAGAATGCTGGTCGGTGGACGCGCAAATCAATACCGCTTCAATTTCCGGGTCGTTCAAAATTTCGTGGTAGTCTTTGGTAGTTTTCTCGACGCCGATAGATTTTGCCCAAGCCTCGGTCTTCTCGTTCATGAACGGGTCGGCAATCGTTTTAACCGTCGCATGTTTGACGAATTTGGAAATGCTCTCGCCGTGCACGTGCCCGATTCTGCCCGCGCCGATAATGCCAACTTTAATCATTGAAACTCCTCCTTATTTTTGACGAAGCTCCACGTAATCGAACATAATTTTTACAATCGGTTCCACTTCAGTGAAGTTCGTCGTGTTAATCATCAAGTCGTAATTCTGCGGGTCGCCCCACGTTCTGCCAGTGTAGTAGTTGTAATAGTTTCTGCGTTTGTTGTCCACGTCGAGCACGTCTTGGAAGGAAAAATCTTTGTAGTATTTCTTCGCGCGTTCGCGGCGGCAATCGTCGTCAGCGTAGAGGAAGAAGGAGAAGCAGTTGGGCACGTCGCGCAAAATGTAATCGGCGCAACGACCGACGAAAACCGCACCTTCAATGCCCTCGGCAAGCTCGCGGATAATTCTCGCCTGCTGAATGTACATTTGATTCTGACGGGGGACGCCCTGCCCCATGAGCGCGGAGAGCGACGCGACAAAATCGTTAGGCGTGTCGTAGGATTTTTCGACAACGGATTGAATGTCGGCGGTATCGTCGAGACTTTCAGCCGCCGCCGCCACGATATTGCGGCTGTAGCATTTGACGCCCATTTTTTTTGCCAAAGCCTCGGCGATGTAAAAACCGCCGCTGCCGTATTGGCGCGTGATTGTTATAAATGTTCTTTCTTTCATAAGTGAATCTCTCCTTGCGTTAAATTGTTGGTGCTGATTAAATTTTACATTACCAACAGTTTACAAACAAGTAGCCAGAAAAATTTTTCGGTGTGAATTTTTTAGCTTTTATTTCCTAATTACAATAAGCCCTTAGCCTCACGCTCCGCCAAATCGTTCATGATCTGCGGATAAATCTTCTCAAGTTTCCACGCCCAAAGAATCAGCAGGATAATTATCCAGACCATTATAGGACCGTATTCGTAAAGGTGGATAATCATTTGAATTGCGCTGTCCGGTTGCTCAACATTGCCCGACGCAGAGGACACATAGCCCGCCCAAGCAAGCAAGTTAGTCAAAATCGCCGCCGTCAAGCCGGAACCGACCTTCGTGCCGACGGAGCCGCCGCTGAAGATCAAACCTTCTATGCGGAGGTGGAATTTCCATTGCGCGTACTCGACAACGTCGCCCAAGAAACCGAAGATAACCGAGTTCAACGGAGCAAAGCCTACGCCGCGGATAAAGCAGCTGAAGACAACCCAGTTGTAATCAAGCGGATTCGTCAAGTAAATCAAATGCCCGACGAAAGCAACCGTGATACCCATTAAGCACATCTTGCGCTTGCCGAATTTCCTAAGCAAAATCGGACTCAACACAATCTGACAGCCGACCATCGTCAAAGTTTCAAGCAGGAACAGGAAGCTAAACAACGTGTCGTCCATGAAAATATATTTGCAGTAATACGGGAGCATCGTGCCGGTTATGTAGAAAATGACGTTCTGCATCATCCAGATAGCCGCCGCCATCCAGAAATATTGGTTGAATGCCAGAGCTTTTAACGCTTTGCCGATGGGCAGTTTATCTTCCTTCTTGCGAGCCTCGATAACAACTTTTTCTTCGCATTTGTAGAAGCAGAACAGCAACATCAACAACGCCACGACTGCCCAAATGCCCATGACTTTTACCCAAGCCATTTGGTCATCGCCGAAAACTTTAATCAGCGGCAAAGTCGCCGAAACCGCTAAAATTTTCCCGAACGGCGATAAAGACATACGAACGATTGATAACATGTCGCGTTCTTGAGAGGAACGAGTCATCATCGCTGACAATGAGCCGTAAGGCAGGTTCAGCATTGTGTAAACGACCGTCGTGCACAAGTTGTAAGTCACGAAGATGTACGCGAACTGCATTGTGTCCGAAACGCCCTGCGGCACCGCGTAAATCAGCACAATCGAGATTGCAAACGGGATTGACGCCCATAAAATCCACGGACGCGACTTGCCCCATTTAGAATTCGTCTTTTCAACGAAAAATCCCATGATGACATCGGAGACGCCGTCGAAACAACGGGATAAGAGCATGACTAAGCCGACTGTTGCCGGATTTATGCCCGCGTAGTCGGTGTAAAAGAACGTCAGAATGGACATTGCGCCCCAAACGACGTTCTGCGCGGTGTCGCCCAAGCCGTAAGCCACTCGTGTTAGCCACGGAACTTTGTCGCGCTCGTCTATTGCCATTGCTGCATTAGGTTCAGCCATGTTAAAACCTCCCTAATCCGTTTGAAAATTTTTTTTTAGTATTCAATCGCGAGCGGTTTGCCTGTTTGATAAGATTTTGTCGTGGCGAAGGCAATTTGCGTGGATTTTGTGCCGTCGTAGACCGTGACATTGGGTTTTCTGCCTTCGCGAATGCAATTTATGAACTCTTGGAGCTCTAATTGATAAGCTTGCGCGAATCTTTCGGGGAAACCGCCGACGCATTCCTTAACCGCGCCGTGTGTGTCGTAAATCATGCACAAATTCTTTTCGGGAACCGGACTAATCCGCAAAGTTCCTTCCGTGCCGACAATTTCCGTCTCAACATGGTAACCATGGGGAGCCGTGCGCCCGACGTGAACGAATCCAATCGCTCCGCTCGCACATTTGTACATTGCAACGCCCGTTTCATCGTCATTTGCCGCTTTGAATTCGGGATGCTTGAACGTTGCGCCCGCCGCGTAGACTTCCACAGGGTCTTCGCCCAAAAACCAGCGCATTAAATCAATATCGTGAATCGCCATATCGATAAAAATGCCGCCAGAAGTCGGAGCGAACTTAATCGCGCCTTGAACGAGTGCTTCGGGGTCAATTCCAGTCGCTTTTACCATGTACGGCTTGCCAATCACGCCCGATTTAATTTTTTCCATGGCGTAAGCGTAGGACGGGTCGAATCTGCGCATGAATCCGAGGAAAAAAACCTTTTCGGGGTGACGTTCGACGGCAGCCTCCGCCATTTTGCATTCTTCGACGGTCACACCCAACGGTTTTTCGCAGAAAACATGCTTGCCCGCGTCCAAAGCCTTTGCAATTTGCCCGCAATGCAGCCCGCTCGTCGTCACGATTGCCACCGCGTCAATATCAGACTTCAACATTTCGTCAAAGTCCGTAAAAGTTTGCTCGACCTTGAGATTTTCCTTTGCAAACTCAAGTTCGGCAGGGACAATCGAACATGCCGCGACTAATTCCGCGCCGTCGACGCCCACACAAAGATTTTTCGCGTGAACTTTGCCCAAACGACCGAGCCCCGCGATTCCAACCTTAACCATAAAAATCCCTCCAACATTTTTTTATGCAAAGGGAACGAAGATTTTAAAATCTCCGCTCCCTGCATTTTCTATTTAAAATTCAACCCAAGCTGAATCATTATTTGCAGACTCAACGCACTTTTCAACCCACTTGACGCCCGTAACGCCCGCTTCAATGCCCGGATACCAAAAATCAATCGGCTTGCCCGCCTCGCTCAACGTGATAGCTTTGGCAAATTTCGTGTAAACGTTGCTCCACGCCTCGAAAAGACCTTCAGGGTGCCCGCCGCCGATTCTGTCATCAGCCCGCGCAGTTTCATACAAATAACCCGCGCCGCGTTGCAAAACTGCCGGAGCTTGTCCTTGAATTTGATACGCAAGTTGATTGGGGTGCTCGGCGTCCCACGCGATTGAACCTTTTTCGCCGACAATTCGGAACGTGAAACCGAAATCCGCGCCCGCGTTGACGCTACTCGACCAAATGTAGCCGATTGCGCCGTTGTCGTATTCCATAATCGTCATTGCATTATCTTCAAGCGCGCGACCTTCAACAAAACTTTGACGCGAGCACATCAGCCGCTTAATTTTCATTTCGGGCAGGATAACTTCGCTCAAATAAAGCGGGTGCGTTCCAACGTCGCCGATAACAAATGAAGGCCCCGATTTTTTCGGGTCGACACGCCAGGCAGCCGCGCCGGATTTTTTTTCGACGGGCGCAGAGTTGCCGCCGTGCGCGAATTGCATTTTGACGATACGAATTTTGCCCAAATCGCCGTTCGCAACCATTTGCCGCGCCTGCTCAATCATTTGATGACCCGCGTAACCGTAGGAAATGAACATAACTTTGCCGCTCTTTTTAACGAGTGCTTGAAGTTCTTCCGCCTCAGCAACCGTAAAGCACATGGGCTTTTCGCAATAAACGTGAAGTCCAGCCTCCAAAGCCGCCTTAGCAATTTCAAAGTGCGTAAAGTTCGGCGTCGCGATTGAAACGGCTTGCACTCCGTCGGGACGATTTTTTTCAGCCGCGATTAATTCTTTGTAGTCGTTGTAGCAGCGGTCGGGGTCGACGTGCAGATTTTTGCCGAAATCTTTGCCGCGTTCGGGATTAATGTCGAATGCGCCGGCAACCAGTTCAAAATTTGCATCGCGAAGAGCCGCGCTCCTGTGAATGTAGCCGATTTGCGAGCCGCGCCCGCCGCCTATCATCGCCCAACGTATCGGACGTTCAGCTATTTTTTCGCCGTTAATCATGTCTTTTTCCTCCCAAATGTCAAATTCCCATATTTGGGAATTTGCACTTTGCGCTTTAAAATCGCCTTTCAAACCCGTTTTTTTCACTCGAAACCGAGATTTTTTAAGTAATCGACGCTTTTTTTCACGTCGCGCAGGCTCGTCGCCACATTTCGCGGGTCGCGCTCCTGTTCAACCGTTATATAGCCCGCATATTTGATTTCTTCCGTCAAAACTCTGTAAATCGCCGGATAATCCAAAATTCCCTCGCCAATCGGGCACATTGAGCCTTTCGCGCACCCTTCAAAGAATCTTATGCGCTCATTCATCACTTCAGAATAAATTTTCCCGTTAATATCCTTGAAATGAACGTAATCGAGGCGGTCGGCGTATTTTCTAAGCCATTCGACGGGCTCCATTTGCGAATATCTTAAATGACCAGTGTCTAAACACAGTCCAGCGACTTCAGCGGGTATATCAGCCATGATTTTATCAATTTCGTCAGCGAATTCAATGTAGCCGCCCGCGTGCGGGTGAATAACTGCGCGGACATTCCATTTTTTCGCGGCTTCGGCAATGCCTTTGATGTGATTAACCATGCGTTGCCAATCATTTTGCGAAAGACGCGGTGCTTTGTCGGGGTGACCGGCGGCAAAATCGCGTTCGTCGTGTCCCCAATCCATTACAGTTAGGTAAGGCGTCGGAAATCTTTGCCCATCTTCGCGTTTGAGCGGCGGCAACTTGGTTATAATCGCGCAAATATCGTCGACTTGCTTTAAAACCGGCTGATAATTTTCCTCGGCAAGCAAATCGTCAAAAATTGTGCCCGCGACGATAGAAATTCCATTCTTTTTGAGTTCCGCGCTTACAACGTCAATGTCGAGCGGCAAAAATCCGTAGGGACCGAGTTCAATCGCCGAAAATCCCGCTTGACCCGCCTCTTCTAAAACTTTTTTCCACGGCGGCAAGTATGGATTCTTCACATCGTCGACTCCCCAGCAACACGGCGCGCCAGTGATATGAATCGCCATCATCATCACTCCTTCAAAGCTTTTGAATACATTATAATTTCTTGCCGCGAACTTTCCTAAAAAATTTTGGCATTTCTTGTTGTGTACAAGCACTTTTTCTAAAAATTTTCCACGTCAAACTATAAAATCTTGCAAAAAAAAATCCCCGCCACTTCGACGGGGAAATTATTTAGTCCAACGCTTGCGATATTCTTTAGGAGTCATCTGCATAAAGGCTTTGAAGACGTTTTGGAAATAATTTGAGTTATTATAGCCGACGCTCATAGCAATTCGGGTTATTTTCATGTCGGTGTTGATTAAAAGGTTCTGGGCTTCGCCGAGCCGCCGCAAAACGACGTAACGCATGGGCGAAATACCGATTTCCGCCTTAAAAATTTTCGCGAGATTGTAAACGTTGGAATTAACAGCCGATGCAATGTCTTCGAGCCGGATATTTTCAGTATAATGGTCGTCGATGAAATCTTTAGCGCGAGAACTTAGCGAGGGAACTTTTTCTTTGCGCGGGAGCCCGTGAGTTTTAAGCATGGTACAAATTTTAGCGACGAGAGCCAGCGCAAGCAAGTTTGCAGTCTCTGCGCCGTTCGCACGATAACTTTCGCGCTCAATCGCCCGAAAAATACTTAAAAGTTCGTCGAAATACTCACCGCTCGGCAGAATCGGCAAATATTCTTTAGGCAGAATCTTATTTACGGGCAAATTGGCGAGTTTTAAGTTGCTGACGGCGACGCAGTAGGTTGAAAGGTCATTTCCGGAGCCGCCGAACTCATCATGAACGGTTCCGCTGTTGTAGAGAATCAAATCGCCCTTTTTAGCGGTGTAACGTTCGCCGTCGATGATAAAAATGCCCGCGCCGTCGTCTACGATTAAAATTTCCGCCAAATTTTTATGTTCGTGCATACTACGCGGCATAGTGGTGACTGTAGCGTCGACATTGCAGATATATTCGACGCGCGGCGTATAACCTCTGCCGAAAACCGATTTATAATTCCGCTCAACAAAATATTGCAACAAAATTATCGTCTCCTTAATTGAGCGGCAAAAAAAACGACGCATTCAAACTTTAAAGTTCGGAGCGTCGTCTTTTTTTGTCGTGGGAAAGAATTTTAATTAGATGTGAGCCTTTTCGCGAATATATTTGCGAGCTTTGATAGCGTATTCAAGCGGATTAGCCTTGGCGGGGTCTTGTTCAGCCTCGACGATATACCAGCCGTCGTAATTACTGGCGTTTACAATGTCGAAAATCGGTTCAAAGTCAATGCAGCCGTCGCCGGGCACCGTGAACATACCAGCGCGGACGCCGTCAAGGAAGCACATGTTTTCGGCTTTAACTTTGTTGCGAATTTCCATGCGAACGTCTTTTAAATGGATATGACGAATGCGCGGGAGATATTTTTTGAGAATCGCGAGATAATCTTCGCCGGAGCAGACGAGATGACCGGTATCGTAGAGGAGCCAAACGAGTTCGGGGTCGGTTTCGGCCATTAATCTATCGATTTCCTCGAAAGTTTGAACGCCGGTGCCCATGTGGTGATGATAAGTCATAGTCAAGCCGATTTTTTTAGCGACTGCGCCGAGTTTGTTCAAGCCTTCGGTCAAAAGTTTCCATTGTTCCTCGGTGTTGTAGGGTTTATCGGCGAAAACAGCCTTATCGAACTTGCCTTGAATGCTATTACCCTGTTCAGCGACGTTGCAGAACTTCGCGCCCATGGTGTGGAGGAATTCGCAATGCGCGATGAAGTCTTTTTCGACTTGCTCGTAAGGTTGAGTGAGCAAAAAGGAGCTGAACCAAGCGGAAGCGATGCTCATGCCGCGCAAATCGAGAGCTTTTTTGAGAACGTTGGTATCTTTGGGGTATTTGCCGCCGACTTCGCAGCCGGTGAAGCCCGCCAACGCCATTTCGCTGACGCATTGTTCAAAAGTGTTTTCTTTGCCGAGGTCGGGCATATCATCGTTAGTCCAAGCAATCGGCGCAATACCTAATTTAATTTTAGCCATTAAAAACCCTCCTAAAAAATTTTTACAGCAGATTAATTCTTGTCGTAATTACGGAAGTCACGTTCGATTTGTTCAAGGGAACGCCCGCGAGTTTCAGGAACGAACTTGATAACGAAGAGCAAACCCAAAAATCCGATGCCCGCGAAGATAAAAAACGTTGCGGAAAGTCCGAAGCTGAATAAAAGTTGCGGGAAGAAGAATCCGACGAAGAAATTGGCGACCCACAAGCACAAAACAGCAAAACCCATGCCCATACCGCGCAATCTCACGGGGAAAAGTTCGGAAAGTAAGAGCCACGTGACCGGAGAAAGGAATCCTTGCTGAAAAAACAGGAACATCACCGTTAAAAAGAGTACGATATAGGGGAGAAAAGTTGAGCCGTCAAAAATATTCGACGCGATACCGATAAAACAGAGGCAAAGTATCGTTCCAACTTGCCCCAACATAACCAACGGGCGGCGACCGTGACGATCTATCATCCAAATACCAAAGAACGTTGCGCCAACGGAGATAATTCCGTTAGCAATGTTGCCGACGAGCGCGGCTTGAGTAGAAAAGCCTGCTTCAGTCAAAATCTGCGTGCCATAATACATAATGGAGTTGACGCCGGAAATTTGCTGACAAATTGCGACACCCATAGCGATAAAAACGATACGGCGAACCCACGGAATCGCTAAATCGGAGTAAGTTGCATGTTTTATAGTTTTTTCGAGTGCGATAGTCTCTTTAATTTCTTCAAGTTCTTTTTGAGCGCGTTTTTCTTCACGAATTTTCTTGAGAACGTCGAGAGCTTCACTGATACGCCCTTTAAGGATTAGCCAGCGCGGAGATTCGGGTACGCCAAACATGCCGAGCCACAAAATAACCGCTGGTAGCGAGGGAATTGCCAACATATAACGCCAAGTGCTGCTTGTAGAGCTGTAAGCAATGCCCAAAGCCGCGTTAATCGCAAAAGCGAGCAACTGCCCTGTGACGATCATCAAATGATTTTGAGTAACCATGCGTCCGCGATGTTCAAGGGGCGACATTTCAGCCAAAAGAGTAGGAATAGTAACTGATGCGCCGCCAACCGCGAGACCTAAAAGAAAACGGAAGAAAATTAAGGTGTTAGAGTTAGGCGAGAGGGCGCAACCGTTCGCCGCGAAGAAGAAAATTACTGCTAAGTAGAGAATCATCTTGCGGCGACCGATAATATCTGCAATGCGCCCGCCTAAAAACGCTCCGATAGCCGCGCCCGCCAAAAGACTGCTAGTTATCAAGCCCGCCATGCTCGGTGATAAGTTTAATTGGTCGGGCATTGACATAAAGGCAAGCGCACCGTTAATAACGCCGGTGTCGTAACCAAAAAGCAAACCGCCGAGCGTCGAAATTAGCATCACTCCACGCAGATAACCATGATGAGTGATGTCGTTAATCAATTACTTGCAACTCCTCCGAAAAATTTTTTACAGCAGATTAATTCTTGTCGTAATTGCGGAAGTCGCGTTCGATTTGTTCGAGGGAACGCCCGCGAGTTTCAGGAACGAACTTGATAACGAAGAGCAAACCCAAAAATCCGACGCCCGCGAAGATAAAGAACGTTGCGGAAAGTCCGAAGCTGAATAAAAGTTGCGGGAAGAAGAATCCGATAAAGAAGTTGGTGACCCACAAGCAAAGAACCGCGCAACCCATGCCCATACCGCGCAGTCTCACAGGGAACAGCTCGGAGAGCAACAGCCAAGTAACGGGAGAAAGGAATCCTTGCTGGAAGAAAAGGAACGTGACAGTTAAGCACAGGACGACGTAGGGCAGAGCGGTCGAGCCGTCAAAAACATTCGACGCGATACCGATAGCGCAAAGGCAAGCCATAGTTCCGATTTGTCCGGTCATAATAAGCGGGCGGCGACCATGACGACCCATCATCCAAATACCAAAGAACGTTGCGCTGACGGAGATAACGCCGTTAGCGATGTTACCAATCAACGCCGCCTGCGTCGAGAAACCGGCTTCAGTTAAAATCTGCGTGCCGTAATACATAATGGAGTTGACGCCGGAAATTTGCTGGCAGATAGCGACGCCCATTGCGATAAAGACGATACGACGAACCCACGGAACAGCCAAATCAGAATAAGTTGCTTGCTGAACGGAACTTTCGAGCGCGATAGTCTCTTTGATTTCGTCCAATTCTTTTTGAGCGCGTTTTTCTTCACGAATCTTTTTAAGGACTTCGAGAGCCTCACCGACGCGACCTTGGACAATCAACCAGCGCGGCGATTCGGGGACGCTCAACATGCCGAGCCACAAGACGATAGCCGGCGTTGAGGCGATAGCCAACATGTAACGCCAGATGCCGCCCGTCGAACCGAAGGTAACACCCATAACCGCATTGACGACGAACGCGAGGAGCTGACCGGTAACAATCATCAGCTCGTTTTGAGTAACCATGCGCCCGCGTCGTTCAGCGGGAGCCATTTCAGCTAGGAAGGCCGGAACCGTAACCGACGCGCCACCGACTGCAAGACCGAGTACGAAGCGGCAGAAGATAAGGACTTCAGCATTGGGCGAAAGTGCGCAACCATTTGCCGCGAAGAAAAAGATAAATGCCAGATACAGAATCATTTTGCGGCGACCGGCGGTGTCGGCAATGCGTCCGCCCATGAACGAACCGATTGCCGCGCCCGCCAACAAGCCGCTAGCGACTAAACCTTCCATTGCCGGCGACAAGTTCAGCTGGTCAGGCATTGCCATGAACGCGAGTGCACCGTTGATAACGCCCGTGTCATAACCGAACAACAAGCCGCCGAACGTCGAGACAATCATTACTCGACGCAAGTAGGTTTCGTGAGAAATACCCTGTGACATTTGTTGAACCCCCTCACATTTCAATGAGATTTATATTTGTACCCCTAATCCAACAAATGTCTTTATATCTTAGTGCTTAGTTTAAAGTGATTAGTGATTAGAAATTTTTTTTCTAACCACTAACCACCAATCACTAGTCACTTATAATCAATATTTTCTGGCCGCCGCGAGATTCGGAGCCATAAGCTCGGTATAAATCTTGTGAATCTTTTCGGACTTGGAAACTTGAGCGACACCGACGCGCCACCAATCGCCGTAGCCGTGCACCATCGTCTTGGGCAAAACTTTAACGTCAATCAGCGTGGAAACTTTTTGCTTCTTGGAGTCTTCGATAGCCGCAACGAGTTCTTCAGCGGTTTTAACGGTGTACGCGACGCAACCATAAGAGCGAGCGTTCATTGCGAAATCAATCGGAACGAAGCCGCCGTTCAAGCCAGTCGGAGTGCGGAAGCGGAATTCGGTGCCGTAGCTTTCTTGCCCGTGCCCGATTTCCAAATTGTTAATGCAGCCGTTGGTCATGTTGTCGAAGAGGATAACATTAATCTTGACGCCTTCTGCGATTGATTGCGGCAATTCGGAATGGAGCATCATATAAGCCGCGTCGCCGACCATAGCATAAACTTCGCGGTCAGGCTCAGCGAGCTTGACGCCCAAAGCCGCGTTGACTTCGTAGCCCATGCAGCTGAAGCCGTATTCGACATGATAGCCGCCGACGGATTTTGCACGCCACACGCGCTGAACGTCGCCAGGAATTGAGCCGGAAGCCGCAACCATGATAGCGTTCTCGTCGATAGTTTCGTTGACGATACCGAGCGCGCGGCATTGCGGCAAGCAGGAGCCGGTAAGTTTGATAAATTCTTCGCTGACTTTCGCGAAATCGAGACCGTCGACAACTTCGGGAACGAAATCTTTGCCCGTATATTCGACGTGATAAACGCGGTCAACTTCTTTGTCGTATTTTTCTTTGGAAGCTTTGACTTCGGCTTTGTACTCGTCAGAAACTTTCCAATCGGTTTTTTCGAGTTCCGCGCTGAGTGCGTCGATACCAGCTTGGGCGTCCGCGACGATTTGCAGACCGTCGAGTTTGTAAGCGTGGAATTTGGAAACGTTGATGTTGATGAATTGAACTTCGGGATTGTGGAAAATCCATTTGGAGGAAGTCGTGAAGTCAGTGTAGCGAGTGCCGACGCCGATAACCACGTCCGCGACCGCCGCAATGTCATTAGCACCGCAGCCGCCCGTTTCGCCGACGCCGCCCAAATTCAACGGGTGATTCCAAAGAATCGTGCCTTTGCCCGCTTGCGTTTCGCCGAACGGAATATTAAATTTCTCCGCGAATTTGCGGAAAGATTCTTCAGCCTCGGAATATTTCACGCCGCCGCCGAAAATAAGGAGCGGTTTTTTCTTAGTCTTGAGAAGTTCGACAGCCGCTTTAATCGCACGAGCCGCAGGAGCTTGACGGTCGATGTGATGAACTCTCTTTTGGAAGAAATATTCGGGATAATCGTAAGCTTCGCCCTCAACGTCTTGCGGCAGAGCAATGCAAACTGCGCCAGTGTCAGCGGGGTCAGCCAAAACTCTCATTGCATTTATGCAAGCCGTCATCAAAATTTCGGGGCGTGTCACTCTGTCCCAATATTTGCAAACAGCTTTGAAGGCGTCGTTAGCGGTGATAGCCAAATTCGTGGGCTGTTCCATTTGCTGAAGAACGGGGTCGGGCTGGCGGTCAGCGTAGGTGTCGCCGGGCAGGAATAAAACAGGAATGCAGTTTGCAGTAGCGGTCGCGGCGGCGGTTACCATGTTCATTGCGCCAGGACCAACAGACGACGTGCAAGCGTACATTTGCTTACGGCGTTTTTGTTTAGCGAAACCCATAGCCGCATGAGCCATGCCCTGTTCGTTGCGACCCATGCGCATAATTAAATCGCCGGCGTCTTCTTCCAAAGCTTGACCCATGCCGACAACGTTGCCATGCCCGAAAATGCCGAAGATACCTTCAAACATTTTATTTTCTTTGCCGTCGAATTCAATGTACTGATTGTTGAGGAACTTAACGAGAGCTTGCGCTACCGTAAGTCTAATTGTTTTTGCCATTAGGTTGAATCCTCCCTTATCTGTGCGGTTGCCAAATTTTGGCGTTGGGGTCGAGGAGCCAAGTATGTTCAGGTAAATCTGTGCGCGTCTTCTTCCAAGGACCGCCCTGCTCGTCGGGCAGATGACGAATCATCCACGAATACCACATTGCATAGCCAGGAGCCGTAACTTGCGGGTGCATAAGTCCGCCGGAAATTTCCGACCAGCTGTTGTGCGTAATTTTAAAAGCGTTGTCGCCGATAAATGCCGCGCCGAAACCTTGCGGCTTGTCGAATTTGTAAGTGTAAACTTCGGGCTGCGGGTGATTGTGCGGAATGTAGCCAGACCAACGACCGGGGCTGTTGATAACTTCGCCGTTGACTTGATTCGAGAACGGAGCATTGCCGTAATCAAAAATCGTGCGGACGGTGCGCTCTGCCGTTGCGTTCCAAAGTCCTTGACCGAAAATATCGCATTGAACATCTTCCGGACGATAGAACACGGGCGCAAAGTCGCGGTCGTTCATAGTTTTTTGGATTAAAAGTTCGCTATCGATTTTAGCTTTAATCCAAACTTTTTTAGCGCGGGGAACTTGCAGGCAGAAAGGATTTTCGTCAACGAGGGATTCGCGGCGCATAATTTCTTTTTTGTCGTCCCAGCGGATTTCAACTTCGCCCGTCAAGATAACAATCGCGCTCTCTTGGAACGGGTCTTCGAGTTCGATAATTTCGTTCGCGTCCATGACTTGATAGCCGATGTCCATCAGCATATCACTTTCGCGAGTAGTCATTGCGTTGTAGCCGTGCTTAAGCTCAGTTCCGAGTCTTCCAAATTTCATTTAGAATCCTCCTCAAATTTTATCTTTCCAATTAATTTCCGTGATAACTTCTTCTTGCTCGTGTTCCTTGATGAAGGCTTCGATTTGGTCAATGGTCTGCATAGCTTCGGAGCAGCTGTGACTTGCCACGACCATAGCTGCATGTGCGGTTGCGTGGCGCAGAGCTTCGGGAACTTCCAAACCTTCAAGCAAACCGTGAACGAACGCGCTGGCGTAAGCGTCGCCGCCGCCGAAAGATTTTAAAAGTTTGACGTGATACGATTCGACTTTGTAAGCGTGACGGTCGGCAGTGTAAGCAACGGAGCCGCGCTTGCCGTGTTTAATGACGACGATTTTATTTCCGAACGACAAATATTTTTCGGCGATTTCATGGTCGGGCGGATTTTCGGCGTCTTCGGGCAGGAGTTCAGCAAAATTAACTTCGTCGCGCGAGCCGATAATCACGTCGCTCAATCTTGCCATGAGTGAATAATAAATTGCGATTTCTTCTTTGGAACGCCAAGTATACGGGCGATAGTCGATGTCGAAAATAATTTTGGTGCCGTGCATGCGGGCATGTTGAGCCGCCGTCAAGCAAGCTTCGCGACTGGGAGCCGCCGCCAATGCCAAACCCGAAACGATTAACGATTTGGACGCGGCGATATAATTTTCGCTGACGTCTTCGGGCGCGATTTGCAAATCGGCAACTTTGTCGCGATACATCAGGATTGAACTTTCGGTTTCGCTTTTAATCTCCGTGAAAGTCAAGCCCATACGTTCGCCGTGTTTAGCGCGGGTCATCTGCGTCGTGTCAATGCCGCGGTCTTTAAAGAAGTTGATAATAAAATCCCCGAACTGGTCATTGGAGACGCAACCGATAAAGCCAACCTTTTTGCCAAGCTGATTCAGACCGACGGCGATATTGCCAGGCGAGCCGCCGAGGTACATGGAAAAAGTTTTGACTTTGTCGAGCGTGCGATGAATTTCGTTCGGGTTGAAGTCCAAAGTTGCGCGTCCGATAATTACAACGTCGCGGTCGCGCTTCTGGTCAAAATCGATGAGAGCCATGGAAAAATCTCTCCTTTAGCGGGAACAAAGGAAGGGAAAAATTTTCCCTTCCCCGTAACCAAATCAGACGATCATATATTTGCGGACGAGTTCGACGAGTCCGGCGTAGCTGCCGAGGAACTGATTAATCGTGCGCAGGAACGCGCCGTAATGCTGGAATTCTTCGGGCTTCATGCCGTCGGGTTCATAAGCGCGGCGGAATTCGTCAATCGTCAAGAGTTCGTCGAGCCACTGCTGCGGGACGGGAGTATCCATGTTGTTTTTGATTTCGACTTTGGTGCCGTTGTATTTCTTCTGGAAGTCGCTGGTAATGGTGAGGACGACGTCGCCGCCGATGAATTGTTCAAAGTGGTGCAGGTTACGATAAGCCGCGAACAAAAGTTTGGTGCGATAGCCGCGTTCTTTGTAAATCTTGTACGCATTCTTGAAGACAGCGACGCCCGCCCATTCGAGAGCTTCGGGGTGAACGATATAATCTTTGCCCTTGAGGTAAGCTTTGAGATAATCGTCGGTGCGACCGCCCATAATCGTGCAGACGGGGTGCATCCAAGAAGTATCTTTGCCTTCAGCCTCGCGACGTTTCAAGCCGCGTTCGACAGCCTCAGCAACCGCGAGAGCCTGCGGAACCGTGAAGGAAACAGTCGCGTTAATGGAGACGCCCTGATAAGTCATTTCCTCGAAAGCTTCGATACCGGCTTTGCTGGCGGGAGCTTTAATCTGAATATTGGGAGCGAGGCTTGCGAGTTGGACAGCGTGCTCAACGAGCTTTTCGGGATTCTGATAGAATTTCGCGTTCGCCTGGAAGGAAATTTTGCCGCGCTGACCGTGATTCTGTTCGTGCATGGGCTCAAGCATTTTGGCAGCCTTCAAGCCGAGAGCTTCGATAGTTTTCCACGCAACGTCGTCTTCGGTGAAGGTGGGGTTGTCGGCGATGATTTTTTTAATGGTGTCTTCCCAATCGGGGAGTTCTTTTTTGAGGACGTTGAAGACGATAGCGGGGTTAGTCGTCGCGCCGGACGCCTCGCACTGTTCCATAGCGTACTTCAATTCTTTGCAAGAGCAGGAATCATTCCAAACCTCTGTTTGCGGGAAAGCCTTTACAGCTTCTTGAAGAGTTGTCATTATAAATTATCTCCTTTCGGAATTAAAATTTTCCAAGTTTGTTACGCACGAACGCGGCGATAGCGTTGAAGATTTTTGAGCTATGGCGCGTCCGCTGGGTCAAGCGTCACGCTTGCCTTTCGGGATTAAAGATTTTCATATGGCGTTTAACATTTTCGCAGGTGCCGCAGACAATGGCGTCGCTGAAGTCGAAGAATTTGGCGTTTGGATTAGCCGCGCAGACTTCGCGAATTTTCCGCGCCGAATTGTCGTAGCTTGCCGTTGCGATATTGATTTTCTTAATGCCGTTGGCGATGCAATTTTTAAAATCGTCTTCGGTTAAGCCGGTGCCGCCGTGCAGGACGAGCGGAGTTTTAATCGCGTCGAAAATTTCTTTAAGGCGGTCAATGCGGAGTTTGGGTTGAACGGTGTAATTTCCGTGCGCCGTGCCGATAGCGACTGCCAGCGCGTCAACGCCGGTTTCTTCCGCGAATTTTTTAGCCTCGTCGACACTGGTGACAAGAACGTCTACGGATTTATAATCGCCTTCCGCGCCGCCAACGCGCCCGATTTCCGCTTCGACAGCCGCGCCTTGAGCGTGAGCCAATTCGACGACTTCTTTCGTGCGGCGGATATTTTCTTCCAGCGGATATTTTGAGCCGTCAAACATAACGGAAGTAAATCCCAAACTTAGGGCAAGTTTAATCGTCTCCAAAGTCCCGCCGTGGTCGAGGTGGACAGCCACAGGAACTTTGCAACGTTTAGCGGCGGCGAGCATCACCGGACCAAGTAAATCGAGCGGCGAATAGCGCAGGCGACCTTCGGCGATTTGCAAAATCAGCGGCGTTTGAAGTTCTTCGGCGGCCTGAATCGCGCCCCACGCCATTTCCATATTGGAGACGTTGAACGCGCCGACAGCGAACGACGTATCGTCATGCGCCGCGAAAAGTTCAGTCATTTTTACGAGCGGCATTTAATCACCCTTCTCGAAGTTACTTTTAAAAAGTAACCAAACAACGTGCGCGCCGAAAATTTTTCTTGATTTAAGGTTCTCGCCGCGCTTTTAATTTTCAAATTCTTTAACAAATCTCACGAGATTTTTTCTAATCGGAATGTGTTGCGGGCAAACTTTTTCGCAACGCCCGCACTTTAAACAACTTGACGCGGGATTTTTATCGCGGGCACGAGCCAGCCAACCTTCCCGCCGACTTGCAAAAGTTTTGTTCTCGAACAGCGTCAGATGATTCAGCATTGCGAAGAAGCCGCTAATTGGGAGCTTTTGCGGGCAGACCGTCGCGCAATAATCGCAAGCCGTGCAAGGAATCAGCGGAATTTTGGCAAGTTCGTTGCGTGCCGTGTCGATAACTTTTTCCTGCGCAGGCGTGAGCTTGACGAAATTTTTCAGCGTCGAAACGTTATCGCGCATTTGCTCCAAAGAATTCATGCCCGACAAAACGACCGCCACGCCGTCAAGGTTCGCGGCGAATCGCAAAGCCCAAGACGCGGGCGAGGAATTCGGTTCGGCGTCGCGCAAAATTTTTTCAATCTGTGCAGGAGGCGCGGCGAGCATTCCGCCTTTGACGGGCTCCATGACGACAACTTTTTTTCCGTGGCGTTGAGTGACTTCGTAGCACGCGCGGGATTTAATCGCGGGCGCGTCCCAATCAGCCCAGTTAATTTGCAACTGAACGAAATCAACTTCGGGGTGCACGGACAAAATTTTTTCGAGTTCTTCGGGCGTGGAGTGGAAAGAGAAGCCGAGATTTTTAATCAAGCCGGCAGATTTTTTCTCCGCGACGAAATCCCAAACTTTGAAGTCGTCGAAAAACTTTGTGCGATAATCGCCCATGTTGTGCAGCAGGTAGAAGTCAAAGAACTTTGCGCCCGTGCGCTCCAAAGATTCGTCGAATTGTTTCCAAGCTTCGTCTTGAGTTTTGGCGCGCCACGCGGCAAGTTTAGTCGCGAGCTGAAATTTATCGCGAGGATACCTTTCAACCAAAGCCGCGCGGATTGCCTCTTCGGAGCCGGGATAAGCCCAAGCCGTATCAAAGTAGGTAAATCCTGCCGCTAAAAATTCGTCGACCAACTTTTTAACAAGTTCAACGTCAATCGAATCGTCCGCGAGCTTTGGAAGTCTCATCAAGCCGAAGCCGAATTTCTTAATACCTTCAAACATAAAAACACCTTCAAGCGCAGCGACGGACTGAAAATTTTTTAAAGCTCAATCGCGCACGCTGTTCCCCCGCTTTTAAAGCGGGTCAAACATAAAAACGCAATCCCTTAAAAGAGCTTTTTGTAAATCTCAATGATTTGCTCTTTGGTGGGAATGCGCATTGTATTTTGCGGGCTACCGCTTTCGAGGGCGTCGCTCGCCATTTTGTCGAGGTAAGAGAAGAATTCTTCCTGCGTGTGATTGCCTTTTTTGAGCAGTTCGATAACGGGCGGAATGCCAACTTCTTTGCAGAAACGTTCGACTTCTTTAACCATGGCAACGGCGGCGTCGTGGTCGGGAGTATTTTCGTCAGCAACGCCCATGATTCTGCCGATGTGCGCGAAACGTGCGGTGTTTTCTTCGATAGCGAACTCAAGGCAAGCGGGAAGAAGAACAGCATTGGAAACGCCGTGTGCAATGTGGAAAAGTGCGCCAATCGGGCGGCTCATGCCGTGAACGATCGTGACGGACGCATTGTTGAACGCGATACCGGCTTCAAGCGCGGCGATAGACATTGCGAGGCGAGCCTGTTCGTTTTTGCCGTCTTTGTAGCAAATGGGGAGGTTTTTGTGGATTTTTTGAATGGCGGAAATTGCAAAGGTATCTGTGAGCGGCTGCGCTTTGCGGGAAGTGTAAGCTTCAATCGCGTGGCACAGAGCGTCGATACCAGTTGCCGCAGTGACGCCAGGAGGCGCGGTCATCGTGAAGGTCGGGTCGACGACAGCCAAAGCCGGAATAATCGACGGACCGCCGAGGAGCATTTTAACGTTGTTTTCGGTGTCGGAAATGATTGTGTTTTTGGTGACTTCGGAACCGGTGCCGGCAGTGGTCGGAATGGCAACGAGGTAGGGAACGGGCATATCGATAACTTCATGCATGTAGCTGTTGATTTTGCGGTCGCCCGCAGTAGTCATGAAGCCGATAGCTTTAGCGGTGTCCATGGGGGAGCCGCCGCCCAGCGCGATGATAAAATCGCATTTTTCTTCCTTGTAAACTTTCAAGCCGGCTTCGACGATTTTGTCGGTCGGCTCGGTGTTTGCGCCGTCGAAGATAACGTAGGGAATGTTGACTTTCTTAAGCGCGTCTTCAACTTTGGCGGCGTTGCCGAATTTAACCATGAATTGGTCGGTTACGATAAGAGCTTTCGTGCCCTTGCCCGCGATGTGGTCGCCCAATTCCGCGATGACATTTACGCCGGAAATAATTTTCGCAGGCACCATGAAGGTATAACCCATAACTGCACTCTCCTTTTAAAATATAATTCGTGATTAAATCTTGGTTACTTTATGATAGAATTTTAAATCCCTGCAAGCTTAATGTCAATATCAATTCGCATAAAATTTTTCCGTGACGCCAAAAAATCTTGTCAGGAGTTGGATTTTAGTCTACAATCAAAAAGGAGTTGGAAGAATATTCAAAAGAAAGGAGACTTCCCATTGAAAGCAGAGAGAATTCACCAAATACACGAGTTACTTAAAGATAGAAAACGCATCTCGCTTGACGAGCTCTGTGAAATTTTTAGCGTGTCGAAGAATACAATTCGGCGCGACATATCAGAATTGGAAGAGGCGGGCGCGATAAAAAAAGTCTACGGCGGAATTGTTCTACAAGAAGCCGATATAACTCCGCTTGAACCGTTCTCGACGCGCGAGATACGCAACATTAACGAGAAAAAGAAAATTGCCGCCGCCGCCGCTGCGCTGGTAAATGACGGCGAAGTTATCTACATAGATTCGGGGACGACGACGATGCATTTGTTGCCGCACCTCGCTGAAAAACAATTTCTGACGATCGTTACGGCGAGTGTTTACGTTCTCGATTTGGCGACGCGCTACGGTAACTTGACGGTCATTTCTACGGGCGGTAATCTTCAAGCTCCGATAAAAGCTTTGGTCGGGGCAAGCGTGGTGGACTGCATACGCAATTACAATTTCTCGAAAATATTTTTGGCGAGCACGGGCATTTCCGTTGAACACGGCGCAACGAATGCTTCGCCGCTGGAATGTGAAGTTAAACGCGAGCTTGTCAAAAAATCTTGCCCGAAATATTTGCTCGTGGATAATTCAAAATTTAACGTGGCGTCGCTGATGACTTACAGTGATTTAAAAGCCGTCGACTACGTAATCACCGACAGCCAGCCCGCCGAAAAATTTCTTGAATACTTCGCGGCGAATGACATTGAATTAATTTTGCCGGAAGATGATTAAAAAAAAAGAACGGCTCATTTGAGTGAGCCGCTTTATAGCATTGTTGGATTAGGGGTCAAAGTTCAGAGTCAATCATTTGTAGAAGTCGGGACGATCTTTGAAGACGATGGGAACGATTGCGCCGTTTTGCTCTTGCGATTTAACGAGAGCGTCGGCAGTGCAGGTTGCCAAGTAGCCGTCCCAAGCGTTCGGACCGCTGACAACGCCTTTAGCCGCCTCGTTGACCCAATCTTGAACTTCCTCGTCGTAAGCGTCATGGAAGCGGACGAAGCAATCGGTGTCAATGGTCGTGGAAACTTGTGCGCCTTTGCGGAAGCTGGGATAGAGCGGCTGGGGCATTTTAATCGCGCCGTCTTCGCAAACGACTTCGCAGTTGATGTCATAGCCGAATTTGCAATTTACAAAAACTTCGTCGTCGACGCAAATGCCGTTCTTGGTGCGCAGGAGCATAATCTGCGGGTCAGCGAGATGGTCGGCGGCGTATTTTGTTTTGCGCGGGAAGAGGACTTGAGCGGAGACAAAATCGTCATTAACGAGCCAGTGAATAACGTCGATTTCATGAATGGCGGTATCGTCAACAGCCATGCGCGTGGTGTAGCTGTCGGGGACGACGGGATTGCGGTGCGTGCAGTGAACGATTAAGGGTTCGCCGTATTCGCCGGACTGGATAGCGGCTTTGACTTGACGATAACCTTTGTCGTAGCGGCGCATGAATCCGAGCTGAATCAGATGCTTGCCGGATTTAATTTCGGCGTCGATAACTTCCAAGCAATCTTCGGCGGTGGTGCACAGCGGCTTCTCGCAGAAAATTCTTTTGCCTGCTTTGATAGCTTCGAGCAGGCTTTCTTTGTGTGCAAAGCCGGGGCTAACGATAAAGACAGCCTGAACGTTCGCGTCGTTGATGAGATCTTTGCCGTCCTTGTAAATCTTGCAACCTTCGCCCGCGAGAGCTTGACCTTTTTGCGCGAGAGCTTCAACCATGTCAGCAACAGCGACGACTTGCGCGCCTTGAACGCGTTCGGTAATTCTCTTGATGTGGTCGCGACCCATGCCGCCGCAACCGATAACACCTACGTTAAGCATGATTCTTGCCTCCTGATTCAATCAACCAAAATTCTTTTTGATAACGGCTTCGGCGTGTTCTTTGCCGAGTCTGTAAACGTCGTTGGGGTTCATGCGATAATATTCGGGGCGGAACAATTCAACGGAAACAACGTCCTGCGCCCAGCCAATTTTCTTGAGCGTCTGGAAAATCTCGTCGAGGTTAATGCAACCGGTGCCCGGCCAGAGTCTATCTTCGTCGAGGAGTGCGCCAATCGGGAAATCTTCGGTGTCGTTAAGGTGCACGATGAAAATTTTCTTGCCGTCAGCTTGCGCCAGGTCGCTGATTTTGGAATCCATGCCGTGGAAGTGGAAGCAGTCGAGCGTAATGCCGACGTTGTCCATGTCGACGGCTTGGATAATTTCGTAAGCTTCGCCGAACGTGTTAATCGAGGCGGCGGGGTGCCCGATGAATTCGACGGAAACGCGCATGTCGTATTCGCCGGCGATTTTGCCCATTTCCTTCAAGCACTCGATAGCCGATTTGTGAATCTCGGTGCGCGTGACTTTTTTCAGCTCGACGGTCGGCACGGTGATGACGGTCTTGCAGCCGATCTTCTGTCCCCATTCGCACATTTGCTTGAGCTCGTCTTTAATGCCCTGCCAACCTTCGGGGCTGCGGTTGTTGAAGAAGCACAGCGTGTTAAAGGCAAGCGGCGCGATGTTGTGCGCCTTGAAGAATTCGGCAAGCTCTTCGATTGAGTGCTCGGCGAGGTAGTCGCGCATCCTATCCATTGTGCGCGGCTCAATCATATCGTAACCGTACTTTTCCGCGAGGAGAATATCCTGTTCGATAGACATCGCCTGGCAATTCAGCGCGGTTGCTTCATTCATGCTCAGTTTCATTTAAAGTCCTCCTTCTTTTAGTTCCCATTTTTTATAAAGTATAGCGGTCTTGCCGAAAATTTTCTTTAGCAAAACTGCAAACAATGCCAGCAAAAATCGCGGGCGAACGATCGCAAATTACACTTTCTTGCTAAACCGCACAAACTAAATTTCTTGTGCTGGGAATGCAAATAAAACATTCGGGCAAAGCTGAATACTCCGTGCAGACGCCCACGACTGCCCTATCTACAAAAAAATTTTTGCCGAAGATTAAATTGCGACCGGATAAAATATCTACGCTGTCTACTCTTAAAACATCGTCGAGCTTGTCTCCCGTCAATTTGGCGAAACTCTCTTTAAGCGTCCATATGCTTAGAAATTTTTCACTACGCGCCCGACCGTTAAGTTTGCAAAGTTGATGATACTCCCGCGTTGTAAAAAAAATTTCGGCGAGTGCAAGCTCGTCGCGGGAATCTTCTTCCACGTCGATACCGCTTGCCACTTCGCCGACACTACACGCCGCCCAATTCTCACTGTGCGATAAACTTATCTGCAACGCACTGTTTAGGACGTAGGGTTTGCCGTTCTCGTCACGTCCGATTTGAATTTCTTCTATCGGGCGCGACATTTTTTTTGCAATGATTGAACGAGCTAACAACTCCGCCCAAACTGTTCGATTCCTGTCCGCCGTGAATTTGTAGCGCAAAATTTTTTCTTGCCGCCGCGCCGTGAAGTAATGCAAAAATTTTTCGACGGGCTTTTCAAGCTGGCTCGTCAAATTCAATAAGTAAACTTCAATCAATTTCAATCAGTTCGTATTGCGGATTGCCCATCTTCAGTTCGCGCATTGCACTGAGCTGACGTAAACCTTGCCGCGTCTCTATGCGCTCGATTAAGTCTTTGCCGTCGGGCGCGGCGTAAACTAAATCGCAACTTGCCTGGTCAAGCGCAAGAATATCCGTTGACGCCAAAATCCCAATGTCCGCAATCGTCGGTTCCTCGGCTTCCACGCCCGCACAATCGCAATCAACGCTCATTCGCCGCATCACGTTGATAAAAATAATCCGCTTGCCGAAATGGTCGCAGGTCGCCTTCGCGCTGTCGGTCATCAGCTCCATAAAATATTCGCCCTCCGGCCAAAGGTCGTCGTCTTCGGGAATATTATTCGGGTCGAGACCGTGAACTTGCGCCTTGCCGACTTTGCCCGACGCGCAACCAATTCCAATATTTTTCACCGAGCCGCCAAAGCCGCCCATTGTGTGCCCTTTAAAATGCGTCAACACTATCAGCGAATCATAATCGGCTAAGTGTCCGCCCATTGCCACGGATTTTAAATGCAGACCGTTCTCCACGGGAAATTCAATATCGCCGTCCTCGTCCATGATGTCGACGGGGCAAAACGTCCAGCCATTGACTTTTAAAGTTTCGCGGTGTTTTTCGGTTGTATCGCGGTCGCCCTCGTAGAGCGTGTTGCATTCCACGATAGCCGAGTTCGGAACTTGCGCTTGGAACGCTTGAACCATATCGCGCGGCAAAATGTTCGGACCGTGTTTTTCGCCCGTGTGGAGCTTGATTGCCACCTTGCCAAAAATATTTTCGTTAATCAGTTTGTAGAGCTTGATTAAATTTTCGGCGTCGATTTTTTTCGTGAAGTAAACCTTAGCCGCCGAGCCCAAAAATTTTTTACCCGTGACATTTTTACTGCCAACAACCGGTGCTTGTTTCATAAATCAATCTTCCTTTCAAACTTCAATAATCGTGTTGTTCATGTTCAATACTCTCGTATAAGTGAAATTTTTCGCCAGACCTGTAATCATATTAATGCCGCCGAGCAAAAATTGCCCCGCCTCTTCTGAGCTGTATTGCGTCGGGTCGAAGGGCTTGCCGTCGTCGCGGATTCGCAAAATCCATTGCTCGCCGTCGTGCGAAAGATTTATGTCTATGTACGACTTTTTAGTTTTCTCGTAACCGTAGCGCGAAATGTTGATTGCGATTTCCTCCGCCGCCAGCCCCAAGACATAAGCTGTCCGTTCGTCAACGCCGTGCGCACTGCAATAGTCGATTATTTTTATCGAGACGCCGACGGCATTTTTCTCGCTCGCCTCAATCGTAATGTCAAGCGAATCATCGTGTTCCGGCTTCGGAATCATTAGCAATCCTTCTTGCGGGAGCTTGCCGCGTTCTTGCAAAATTTTTCGCGTACCTTCAACTATAATTATCGTCAGCAGTTCGCTAATCGGCACCGCCGCGCATACGCCGTAAATTCCGTAATAATTCATCAGCAGGAACGTTATCGGAATCAGTAGCACGAAAAATTCTAGCATCGTGTCCAGCGTCGCCAAAAAAGTTTCTAAAATCGTTTGATAGTACGTCTGCAAAAATTCGTTAAAGACGTAAAGCACGAAACTCAAGCTGTAAATCTGCAAACAGGTCGCCGCCGTCGGGAGCAATTCTTCATTTTCCATGCCGAACAAAATTGCAATTTCTTCCGGAAAAATTAAAAACACGACGGTTAATAGCGAAATCAAAATGCCGCTCAGTTCCAAAACTTTTTTCATCAAGCGACGAATCCCGAAGTAATCTTTTTCGCCGTAGAGAACGCCGCAAATATTCGGTATGACGCTGATTATCCCCCCCGCTAAAAGTTCCGCCATTATCAAAGTATTTGAGCAGACTGCGTAAATTTCCATTGCCTCGACGCCGAGAATTTTTAGGACGCTCGTGTTGAGTACGAAAATTTGCAACGCCTGCATTAGTTCCAACGATACGCGCGGCGTTCCTGTTTTTAGCGCGGTGAAAATATCTTTGAGCCACGCAACGCCGCTGAAGTTGAACTTCAACATTCTCTCTTTCGAGCGCGCGTAAAAAATTAAAGTTATCAGCCCGCAAGCATAACCGATAATCGTCGCGGCGGCGGCTCCTTCCATGCCCATGCCCGCGAATTTTACCAGCACTATATCAAAGACAACGTTGACGGCTTCCGCGATTGAAAACATCCACGCGCCCAAATCCGGGTGATTGTCCACGCTCAAAAATTCGCACGTCAAGAAAGTCAGCGTCATTATCGGCAAGCCCAAAAGATTGATTAGCAAATATTCTTCAACAAAAGTTGTAAGTTGCGGGTCGTCGGCTACGAGATGTGCTAGCGGCGCGTTTACCCAAAAAGCCGTCAGGGCTCCTACGCTCGAAAAAATTATTCCCGCCATTACACAGGCGACAAACATATCCGAGGCGGCTTTTAGTTTGCGTTCGCCCAGCCAGATCGCCGCAAGTGTCGCGCCGCCCAAACCTAAAATCAATCCGGGCAAATGCAACACTTGAATTATCGGGCTGGCTAGCGTGACTGCGGACAACGCCTCCACCCCGATTAAATTTCCGACTATCACCGCGTCGACCACCGAGCCCATGTGCATTGCCATTTCCGACAAAAAACTCGGTATCAAATACCTATAAAATTTTTTGCTTACTAAATAATCGTTGCGTTTATATTCCATGATTTAAAATCTCGCGTTCACTTCAAAGAATCCTAGCGTATCCAAGGCTTCTATCGCGTTCCTTATGTATTTTTCGTCCGTTATCGACCAGCGGCATTTCAAACGATACAGTGCCTTGACCGTGAAAATGTCCTCGTGGTCTATTTCTTCGTACAATTTTTTATCCGATTCATTGTAGGCGATAAGACTTGACACCAACAAATTTTTTTCTTCGTCCTGCATGGCGGTCTTGAGTGCTTCGTCGAACTCTTCATCGCTGACAACGTCAATCGTAACGCCGTATTCGTTCGCCACGTGAATTATATCGCCCATTTGCACGCGGTGGCTGTTGACTGCGTGGAAAACTGTAAAGTCCGCGTTCGTGTCGGCGAGCGTAACTATCATGTGCGCCGTCTCGTCTATCGGCGAAAATTCCGTCGGCTCGTCCAACTGCGACACCGGAAATTTTCCAATTATCGTATAACTTCTTATGTCCCGCATAAACGCATTGTTCGAGAAATTGATTTGGAATTCCCCGTCGCTAATGCGGCTCATCAAATTCCCAACGCGAATTATTTTCCCGTCGAGTTTGCCCTGCCCGATCGCCGTTAAAACTAATTCTTCCGCTTGGAATTTCGAGTAGACGTATTTATTTGACGTGACCTCTTGACCAATGTAAAAGTCCTTCTCGGTGAGTTTGCGTCCTGCGGGAATATTTTGCCCGACGTTATCGCCGGCTATGCTCACCGTCGAAATTTGAATCAGCCGCGTATTTTTTTCGCTACAAAGTTTTATCAAATTGCGCACACCGTCTACGTTTATCCGCGTCAAAATATCGCTCGCCGCGAAATGTTTCACGCACGCCGCACAATTTATTACCGTCTTGAACGAATAATTCTTCAGCGCGTTGACTGATTCGACGTCGGTTATATCGCCCTCAATAACCGTCACCCGCTCGTTGAAAGCTTTTTCCAGCGACGAACTAAAGTAATAAATAAACAGCGTCCGCAGACGTTCTTGCGCCGTGGCCTGTTTGTTGCCTCGCGTGAAGCAGTAAATTTTCGCCGTGGTATTTTTCAGCAGTTCGCTCAGCACGTGAATTCCCAAAAAGCCCGTCGCACCGGTTAGCAAAACGTCGCCCAAGCCCTCGTGATGAATTTCGTCGACGTACTCCACGCGGTTTTTTGCAAGTGCTCTGTTGATTTGGAAAAGTTCATTTAGGAAGGAGCTGCCCTCGACGGGTTCGGATATTTGCGGCGTTGGAATTTTTTTCTCGACGCGCTCACTCGTCGGGACTTGCTGTTGTTTTAAAATGTACGCCTCCAACTTTTCCGCCGTCGGATATTTGAAAATGTCCGCGTACACTATCGGCAAATTTTTCAAGAACGCCGCCATTGCTACTTTCGACGCCGCAAGCGATGTGCCGCCTGCTTCAAAGAAATTTTCGTCCGCGCCGATATTTTTTCTGCCCAGTGCCTTTGCAAACATTCCGCACAACGTTTTTTGTAATTCCGTCGCCGCAACTTTTTTGTCGTCCTCTTCGACTTGCAGCGCGGGTTCGGGCAAGGCTTTCTTGTCGATTTTTCCGTTTGCGGTCAGCGGAAGTTTTTCAAGTTGCATTAAAACGCCCGGCACCATGTACGCCGTCAGCGACGCGGCAAGATGTTTGCGTAGCTCGTCAAGATTGATTTTCTTTTCTGCCGTGAAATAGCCCGCAAGATAATCGCCTGATGAATTTTTTTTCATAACGACGATACTCGCCTTCACGCCCTCAAATTTATTCATGACCGTTTCGATTTCGCCAAGTTCGACACGCAAGCCGCGCAATTTAACTTGATTG
>JAFPVP010000013.1 GCA_017412925.1 Selenomonadaceae bacterium | reverse complement strand
CTTGAGAATCGGGCAAACAATAATATCAGCGTTGAGTTTTTGGGCGAGCGGGCGCATTGCGTCGACAAGTTTCGCCTTTTTATTTTCCGTGCGCATGTTTTGCCAAAGGTCGTTCAAAGTTTGCGCAGAATCTTCCGGCGGCAGATATTCGGCGAGCTGTAAGGTGCCGTTTAGCGGAATGTGAATCGCGCGTTCTATTTTCGTTTCAAGTCCGGCGCAAGTTTCGGCGTCGGGTATCGTGCTCTGAAAAATAATTGGCAAGCGAGCAATTCGCACGGGCATTGATTCGGCGCAGACTGTCGCCGCAAATAAAATCAGCACGATTAAGGCGGCTAAAAATTTTTTCAAGAGAACTCCTCCTTAAACAGTCGGGATAACGCCCTCAGTCGCAAGCATCGTTTCAAGTTTGGTGCAAGTGTCGGCGTCGGGTATCGTGCTCTGAAAAATAATTGGCAAGCGGGCAATGCGCACGGGCATTGATTCGGCGGAGACTGTCGCCGCGGATAAAATCAGCACGATTAAGGCGGCTAAAAATTTTTTCAAGAGAACTCCTCCTTAAAACATCGGGATAACGCCCTCGGTCGCAAGCATCCACATCAGCGGGTCTAAAACTCTGTGCGGGCGAATTCGGGCAAGGCGTTTGCGCGAGTCGGGCGGTCTGCCAAAACTCGACACGCCGAAAACTCGCACGTCTCTAAAATTGGCGTCAATCGCGCCGAGAAAAGCCGTCTCGCCTTGGCGCGTGAGCCAATCGCGAATTTCCAAATCAATCATTTTGCTATCCGAATCGACGAAGCCGCGACTTTGCACGTGAGGACTTTCTTTTAAAATCGTCGCGCCCGAACTGAAGCCGTTAATCATTTCGGTCAAGGTGTCAAGTTTCGTCAAGACGACTGCTGCGCGGCGGTCTATTTTTTTTCCCGGCGCAATGTTGCAACTGCGGCGAATGTAATTTGCCAGTGAATTAACCATGCTGACCATATTGCCCGGCGCGGAAGTTTGCCGTTCGGTCGCCATTGAAGCGTTTAAAGTTTCGGCGGAAAGTTCACTGCGCACACTCGACAACAACAGCGGGTCGAACATTATCAACAGCATTTTCGCGCCCGAAAGATAGCGGCTGATTTTGGAATCAAGCGGCGTGTAGTCAATGTGCTCGCAATCTTCGCCCGCCCCGTCGTAAATCGTCAGTGCATACGTCGGAATTTTTTCTCCCTTGACTGTGTTGTCCAATATCGTCCAAAGTTGCGGCTTGGGCGAGGTGCCTGATTCCGTGCCGCGCAGACAGTGTCGCTCCTCGTAGACGTATTGCTCGTTGAGTTGCGCGCGCCGCGTCGTTTCCACGTCCATTGCCTGCAACACCCACGGCAAGCCCGAATATTTCAGCTCGTGCAGGAGCGTCGTCATGTAGCTCGATTTGCCCGCGCCAGCCACGCCGATTGCGCATAGACTTAAATATTTGTCGTGGAAAAGAATTTGCGGTGGGAGTTGTTCTCCGCAATACCTGCAAGCCGCCTCGCGTATCGTCAAGCCACGGTTCCTGCAAAAATTTCGCCTGCAGACTGGAAGACGCCCCTTTATTTTGTCGGCGAATGAAAGTTTAACTTCGTGGCGATTGTCTTCGTCCGGGACGCAAAAAAATTTCATGCTACTCAATTTTAATTCCCTGAGACAATGCGGGCAAATCGCCGCCGATTTGCTGAACAAAGACATTTACAAAACCTCCGAGTTATTTTTTCGGGACGGTTAAACTGTCGGGGCGCGTCGCCTTCAAATCGAAACGCCGCGCATCTTCCTTGGAAGTCAACAGCTTGACGACGGTGCCCGACGAAATTTCCCGCCACGTGTCGTTCGGCAAATCAATTTCCAGTCGTCCGCCGTCGTAGCCTTCGGGGTAGGTGCGAATCGTGCCCAGTGTGCGCGTCGCCGAATCGCCCAGCTCAATGTTCATGCGCCCGTCGCGTCGACAGACCAGATACATTTTCGGCGTAGGCTTAGCGCGGCTCTCGATTATCAGCTTGCAATCTTTAGCGTGAATTTCCTTTTTGAAAAGCCCGCTCGTGCCCCATTCTAGCCGATAAGAAATAATTTCCTTGGGGCGGTTGTCCAAAGTCAGCGTGCTCGGCGCACAGTAAGCGGAAGTCCCGTCGCTGAATTTGTATTCGCCGATAACCGTGATAAAAATTTCCTTCTTCGCCAAATTCGACTGAGTGATAAAAGTATCCTGCACGTATTTTGTCGCGTAAATGCGATTCATCTGCCGCGCCTTGGCAGTTTCAATCGTCGCGTAAAGTTCGTCGGAGTCGCTCGTGTTTATCTTGTAATGAATCAGATAGAGATTTTCGGGCACGGATTTTAAAACAAGTTTCAAACCGCCCGAATCAATCTGCGTTTTGGCGGCGTCAATTTCGCAAGGCTCCACATTCGCGCAAGTGAAAATTCCGTTGACAAGCCCCAACTCCCGCGTCGCGCTGATGACGGCGATTTTAACCGTCTCATTGCTCAAGGCGAATTCGCAAGTTTCATCGGTGCTTTCCGCCTTTTTATAGACGACGCCGCTGCCCAAAAGTTCGTCGACGTTATCCAGCTCGAAAAGTTTTTTATCAATCTGCGCGGGCTCCTTGACGACTTCTTTAAACCAAATGGAAAAATCGCTCGTCGATTTCCAGCTAAAGGCGGCTCGCCCGCTCTTGACGGTGCAAATCAAATTCTCCACGGGCTTGGGCGGCTGTTCGGGCGTCAAGGTCACAGTCAAGCCGTGGCTGTATTTATAATTCCGTTCAAGGTTGCGCTTACCTGCAATTTCCTCGTTCTGCCGCGAAAAATATTTCTCGTTGTTGGCGGCGTTGTCTTCGACCGCGTAATAAACACATTGCAACCGATATTGATATTGCTCGCGATTTTTTACCGCCTTATCGGTGAAGGAAAGAGTTTTGTCGCAGTCCGTGACGATGACGCTTTTGCCCGCGCTGTCAGAACGCAAAATCCGAATGCCCAAACAATTTTCACTCGGCAGCCGCCAGATAAATTTGCACGCGCCGCCCTCCGTCTTTGCGATTAATTTTTTCTCGTCAAGGTCGCTGTAGTGGACGGCGGAGGCAGTCGTCGGCGTGGAAATCGTCCCAAGGCGCGTGGAAAAAATCGCGTAGCCGTAGAGGACGCCCGCCTTAACATCGGTGTCGACAAATTCTAGCTTGTCGGTGTTCTCGATTAAAATTTCGCCGTCGCGATAAGTTTGCGGCACGCCGTCAATTTTTTTTATCAGCGTGTAAGTTATCCCTAAATCGCTCGGAGCTTGCCAAGAGACGTTGCAGATTAAATTGTTGTCGGAACTGCCCGCGCTCGTCGACTTCGCCTTGACGGAAATTTTCCCGATGCTTGAGTGGTTGACGGGCAAATAATTTTCGCGGAGCGTGGCGACAAGAGTCGGAGGAGCTTTGGGCGCAATAAGTTTCAACCTGTCGACGGCGGGCTTGTAGTCCTTAATCTTGCGCAAAATTTCCACGCAATCGCTGACGGCTTTGGCGGGCGCAATGCTAAGGCTCGGAAGTTTTTTCTCCGCCCAAGCAAAAAGTTCGCGCTTCTTGAGTTCGTTGGCGGTTTTATTAATGCGCCACTCTATTTTTTTGAGGTCGTTGCTTTCGGGCTTGAGGAGCTTGGCTTTGGCGAGAATTTTAATAATCTCCGCCGTGACAATGTGAACGTCTTCGTCGGCGTTGCGAGCCTGTTCGACAAGGTCAAGCATGGAATTAGCTTCGGCGACGTAGTTGGAAAATTTTTTAAGCTCGGCAATGGAAAAATCGCAGGCGGTGCAATGTTCGGCGGTCGCAGGAATTTTCTTGCCGCACTTGGGGCACTCGACGAAAAAATTTTCGCCGCAAATTTTGCAACGCGCCTGTTCACTCTCCTCGCGCGTCCGGAAATTTTCAAAGGCACCGCAGTTGGCGCACGTCACGCAAAAAGAATTTTCGCCCGCGTCAATCGCCGCCTCGTAGGGATTTTTCAGCAAGCCCGCCGCCTTGTTGTAGAGCGCGGCACTCAGCTCGTAAGTCAAAAAGTTCGGGAAGGTTTGCCGAATCTGATTTATGCAGTTGTCCGCGAAGTTTCCGTCGCGCTTGAAAATATCGGGCGCGGCTTTTATTTTGGCAAAAAAATCTTCAAGGCTCTCGATTCGCAAGGAGTGGTCGTATTTGAAGCGGCTGTCGTCGTTGTTGAAAACTTGCGTCTGCGCCAAATTGAGCAGGGCTTTAATCGACTGCCATTGCGGAATCGGCGCGGAAAATTTTTTAGCGGCGTCACGGAAAATTTCGCGCAAGTCGTCGGTGGAGCGGTGGTGATAAAATTTGGGCTTCGTTTCAATCTGCTCAATGTAAAACGCCAGCTCGTACAGGT
>JAFPVP010000127.1 GCA_017412925.1 Selenomonadaceae bacterium | reverse complement strand
GATAGCGTTATAAATTTCGCGGCGGCTCACGTTGAATTTTTTTGCCGCCTCGCGCATGGCTGATTTTTTGTCGAGTCCTTGCTCCAAAAGTTTTCTGTAAAGTTCTAGCGGATTTCCTTCAAGCGGCGGCTCCGAAAAATTTTTTCCCTCAACCACAACCACGAATTCGCCGCGCGGCTCGTCTATATTTTTTAGCTCGGAAATTTTCCCGCGCAGAAATTCTTCGTGAACTTTGGTCAGCTCCCGCGCCAAGACAATTTCCCGTTCGCCGAAAATTTCTTCCAGCTCCACCAAAAAATTTTTCAGCCGGTGCGGTGCCTCGTAGAAAATTATCGTCGCGTCAATCGTCGAAAGTTTTTCCAAAAACTCGCGGCGATTTTTTTTTGTCTTCGGCGCGAAGCCCGCGAATAAAAATTTCGACGTGTCAAGCCCCGAACAAATCAGCGCGCTCAAAGCGGCGTTGGCTCCGGGCACAGGGCAAACTTTTATTCCCGCGTCAATCGCCAACCGTACCAAATCCGCGCCGGGGTCTGAAATTGCTGGTAAGCCCGCGTCGCTGACAACTGCAATCTCCTCGCCCGTCTGAAGTCGTTGCAAAATTTTTTCGGCGACGGCTGCTTTGCAATTCTCGTCGAATCTTATCAGCGGCGTGTGTATGTCGAAGTGCGTTAAAAGTTTCCGAGTGCGCCGCGTGTCTTCCGCCGCGATTAAATCGACTTCCCGCAAAATTCTTATCGCCCGAAAAGTCATGTCCTCCAAATTTCCTATCGGCGTCGCGCACAAGTAAAGCAAGCTTACCCCTCCGAAAAAAATTTATCGCGGCGATTATAGCACAGTTTGCGGCAATGTGATATAGTTTCAGCGAGGAGGGAATTTAATGATTGTGACGACGACTTATCGCGTGAAATTTTATGACACGGACACGTTCAGGATTGTCCACCATTCAAATTATATTCGCTGGTTCGAGACGGGGCGCGTTGAATTTTTGCGCGAGCTGGGCATTGACTTGAACGAGATGATGAACGACGGAATTCTATTTCCGATTGTTGAGATTGGCGCGAAGTTTCATGCGCCCGCGAAGTTCGATGACGTGTTGGAAATTGAGACAACGGCTGAGGCTTTGACTAAGGCGAAGATGAAATTTAATTACGTGATTCGCAAGCGCGGCGAGGAAAAAATTTTGGCGGAGGGCACTTCAACGAACGTCTTCACGAGCGGCGGGAAAATTTGTCGACTGCCCGATAAATATTTTAGTAAAATTGTCAAGGGCTTGGAATGAGCAGGTTACTTTTAAAAAGTAACCAAACAGCGAGTGCGATGAAACGTTTTTAATCGGAGCTGAACTAATGAGCCGGAGATTTTTTATAAAGATTTTAATCGCGCTGGGACTTGGAAGTTACTTCCCGAATTTGGCGGAGGCGGCGCGGCTCGACGAACTGCACACGCCGCAAGACGGCTACGAACCGCTGACGACGGTAAAATTTCTGCGGCAGGTCGTCACGAAAGATTCAAGGGTCTCACGAATGCTGATGTGGCAGGCGGAGTCGGCAGAAAATTTTTCGGTGGAGTGGCAACTCGTCGGCGAATATACGGCGCATTTCACGGAAGTGGAGCGGAACGATTTAATCTGTTCGTGCGAATTAAAAAATTTGAAGCCCGCGAGCTTATACAAATTCCGAATCGTGGCGGGCGAACGGGCGACTTCGTGGCAGAATTTGCGGACGGCGGGCGACGGAGAATTTCAAATGCTGATCTTCGCGGACAGTCAATGCGAGCACTACGAAGTTTGGCAGCGGACGGCGGACACAGCTCACGAAAATTTTCCCGATGCGGAGCTGGTGACGGTCGTGGGCGATTTGGTGGACAACGGCGAGGCGGATTATCAATGGCGGGCGTGGCACCTTGCGGCGACGAAAATTTTATCGGAGCGGACGTTCGCGCCAGTCATGGGCAACCACGAATGCTACGGCGCGGATTGGTTCAATGCATTGCCGACGAGTTATCTTAATCAGTTCGCCCTGCCCGACAAAAAATATTTTTATTCGTTCGACTATGGCGCGGCGCATTTTTTTGTTTTGAACACACAATTTGCCGAGCTGGAAAAGTTCAAGCCGAAATTGCAATCCGCGCAAGAATATTTTTTTCGCCGCGACGCCTCCAACGTCAATCGTCCGTGGAAGATCGTTTTAATGCATAAGGACATTTACGACTACGCGCAGGACAAATTCAACGACATTGCCGACAGATTTTTGGAGCTGTTCGACGAGCTGGAGATTGATTTGGTGTTCACGGGTCACTTGCACACCTACCGCAATCGCGGGAAAATTTTTGCGCGGAAAAAATCTGCGCGGGGCACGACTTACATTCTGTGCGGGCGAGCTGGCGACCAGAAATACGTTGAGCCGCATTCGGCGATTGACGACGTGACGGCTAAAAATCTGCGCGATGAGCCAGAAAGTTTTATCGTGTTGAATATTTCTGCGACGGAAATAAATTTGCTTGCGCGAACCGTCGACGGAGAAATTTTGGATAAGGAAAGGATTTTAAAATGAATTTGCAAGGCTTAATCGTCTGCCGCAACCTGCTTGACGAAGAAATTTTCGGCGGCGCGATTGATGAATTTGAAATTGCCGCGCGACTTATTGAGCGGGCGGAGCGGCTCGGTTTGAGCGGCAATCTTTATCGGGCATATTTAATTTACCTTTTGGCGCACGAACCGAATTTAATTTCGACGACGCTGGAGGCGCAGGGCGGGAAAATCGGCGAAAGTCTCCGCGAAATTTTTAAGCACGACGTGGAAATTTTGTTGCCGATACTGCGCGGCGAAGTTTGGAGCGATTTAAAAATTCTCAACCTGTACAAGCCGACCGTCGCTAATAAAACTTTTTTCGAGCTGACGCGGCGGCTGGATAATCTGCGCACTGCCGACGAAATTGCCGACGCTTTTATTGAGCACTACAAAAATTTTGGCTACGGCGACATTGCGACTTATCGCGCTTTCCGCTGGGACAACGGGCTTGTCGGCGTGCGCCACTTTGAAACGATTCGCCTTGACGATTTAATCGGATACGCGCACCAGAAAGAACTTTTGACGGGCAACACGACCGCTTTTGTCGACGGCAAGCCCGCCAACAACGTCCTGCTCGTGGGCGCGCGCGGCACCGGCAAATCTTCCGGCGTCAAAGCTCTCGTCAACGAATATTACGCGCAGGGCTTGCGCCTCGTCCAAATCACCAAGCCGCAACTTAAAGCTTTGCCCGACATCATGGAGGCGTTGCGGAAATTTTTAAGCAAGCGGTTTATAATTTTCCTAGACGATTTGTCGTTTGAGGAGTCGGAGGCGGAGTATAAATATTTGAAGTCGGCGATTGAGGGCGGCGTCGAGTCGCGTCCGGAAAATGTTTTGATTTACGCGACGAGCAACCGGCGTCATTTGATTCGCGAGACGTGGCGCGACCGTTCGGAGGAGCACGACGAACTTTATCGCGACGACAGCACGAACGAAACGATTTCCCTGTCCGACCGCTTCGGGCTGATAATTCACTACTACGCGCCGACGCAGGCGGAGTATCTTGAAATTATTCGTAGCATGTTGAAGCGTCGCGGCATTGAACTTGACGCGGAAACTTTGCGGATTGAGGGCTTGCGCTGGGAAATGTCGCATTCGGGGCGCAACGGACGCACGGCTCAACAATTCGTGAATTATTATTTGGGTCAACGATAATCATAAAGAAAAATCCCTCCGACTTTTGCCGAAGGGATTTTTTATTGTCGAGTCGAGAGTTTCAAATTATTTGCCGTCAACTATTTTCCAGGCTTGTTCGCGGCTGATTTGTTTGCCTTGATAGGTGTAAACGTTGCCTTCCAAGAATTTTCCGTTGTATTGCATGGTGATTCCGTGCGAGGCGAAGACTGCGCCCACCTTATCAACATATTGATGACGCAATTTGTCGTCGGTAATCATCTTGATAAGGTCGCTGTTGGGGTCAGTGAGATTGAGATTTTCAAAGCCCGCAATGCCGCGTTTTTGCGCGTCGAGCATATCGGCTGTGAATTCCACCCACGAGCCGCCCGCCACGTTGTCGAGTTCGGCGTCGCTCAAGATTTCGTCCTTCAAAATTTTTTTAGTCATTTTTATCAATCTCCCTTCCGTTTTCTGTAGCTTATACGTTGGAGTTTCGATTTCGTTACAAACTTTAGCAAAAAAATTTTTAGCCGTCAAATAAAATGCGCTGGAAGGCTTTTTAACGTTGAAAAAATTTCCCGTGCAAAATATAATCATAGAAAATTTTTCGGAGGTTTGGAAATGGTCTATCTTGTAGGCGCGGGACCTGGCGACGTTGGACTTTTGACGCTCAAGGCTCGCGAACTTTTGGAGGCGGCGGACGTTGTGATTTACGACCGGCTAGCCGACGACGCGATTTTAAATTTCTGCGCGGGCGCGAAAAAAATTTACGTCGGGAAATCTGCAGGCTCTCACACGCTCAAGCAGACGGAAATAAATCAGTTACTTGTCGAGGAGGCGCGGCAAAATAAACTTGTCGTGCGGCTCAAGGGCGGCGACCCCTTTGTCTTCGGGCGCGGCGGCGAGGAAGCTCTTTATCTTCGCGAACAAAATTTGCCGTTTGAAATTGTCCCCGGCGTCACGAGCGCGGTTGCCGTCCCTGCCTACGCCGGCATTCCCGTCACACATCGCGGCATTGCAACGAGCTTTGCGGTCGTCACCGGTCACGAAGACCCGACGAAGCCCGAATCGACAATCAACTGGGAAAAAATTTCTACGGCGGTCGACACGCTGATTTTTTTGATGGGCGTGGCAAACTTGCCGCAAATCGTCGAGAAATTAATCGCTCACGGACGCAAGCCTGAAACTCCCGCCGCGCTGATTCGTTGGGGCACGAAGCCCGCGCAGGAAGTTTTAATCACGACTTTAAAAGAAGCTCCGCTGAAAAAAATTTCGCCGCCCGCAATTTTCGTGGTGGGTGAAGTCGTCAACTTGCGCGAGCAACTCAAGTGGTTCGAGACGAGACCGCTTTTCGGGAAAAAAATTTTGGTGACGCGGGCACGGGCGCAGGCGTCGAAACTTTCAAGGGCGTTGAAAAATTTGGGCGCGGAGGTTGTCGAATGCCCGACGATAAAAATCTCCACACCGTCAGACAATTTCGCGGCGGCGGACGCGGCGATTAAAAATCTGCGCGGCTTCGACTGGATAATCTTCACGAGCGCGAACGGCGTTGAAAAATTTTTCGGGCGGCTGGGACTTCACAGGCTGGACGCGCGCGCTTTAAACAAAGTGGCGGCAATCGGCTCGGCGACGGCGGAAAAACTTTTAAGCTTCGGGATAATCGTTGACGTCGTGCCGGAAAATTTTGTCGCGGAAGGTTTAGCGGCGGCTTTGAAAAATCTCGTCAACGGGAAGAAAATTTTGTTGGCAAGGGTGGAAGAGGCTCGCGACGTTTTGCCCGAAGCCTTGAAAAATTTTGGCGCGGAAGTCACCGTTGCCCCGATTTATAAAACGGAAGCCGAATCGCCCGCGCAGATTGATTTTGATTTGCTTGACATGGCGACGTTTACCAGCTCTTCGACCGTGAAAAATTTCGTTGCGGCTTACGGCGTCCCAAAAATTCCGACCGCCGCAATCGGCACGATAACCGCGCAGACCTTGAAAAATTTTGGCGTGACGCCCGCTGTTGTAGCCGAAGAATTCACGATTGACGGTTTAGTAGAAAGCATAAAAAAATTTTACGGAGGGAACATTTCATGAAAATTATCGACGACAAAGGGCTACTTGGCATAGACAAGGCGGAAATCGACGAACTTATTGCCGCACGGAAATTTATCGGGCTTAATCGTTCGCCGCGCCGCGAGGAACTTATTGTTTCGCTCACGTCCTACGACAAGCGGATTCACGACGTGAAGTATACGATTTATTCTCTGCTGAATCAGACGTTGCCGCCGGATAAAGTTATTCTTTGGCTCGACGAGGATTCTTTTCCTCAGCGCGAAGGGGATTTGCCGCGTGATTTGCTGGAGCTTAAAAATTTCGGCTTGACAATCGATTGGTGCGAGAATTTGTTTTCGTACAAGAAGTTGCTTCCCGCGATGGAAAAATATCCCGACGCCATAATTGCCACGACCGACGACGACATTTTTTATCAGCCCGATTGGCTCAAAATTCTTTACGACGAGCACTTAAAAAATCCCGACTGCGTCATTGCGCACCGTTGCCGCCAGCTGAAACTCAATGCACAGGGAAATGTTTTGCCCTACAGGAAATGGCCTGGCGAGATAAAATTTTCTGCGCCGCTTTACACGAATTTCTTCACGGGCGCGGGCGGCGTGCTCTACTCGAAAAAATTTTTCTACAAGGACATTTTTAGACGCGATATTTTCACGGAACTCGCGCCGATGGCTGACGACATTTGGTTTTGGGTCATGAGCGTCTTAAACGGCACTAAGATTAAAATTCCGGCTCAAGCTCAACCGACTTTGATTTACGTCGATGTTGCCATGCAACGCAGCGGCGAGACTTTATGGTCGAAGAACAAAACTAAGAACGACGCGCAGTTCCAAAAACTCATGGAAAAATATCCCGCCTGCTTTGAAGCTTTGATTCGTGAGGCGGAGGAGACAAAGCCGCATTTCTCCGTTGTTCTCTTCTTGCGAGAGGGCGACAATCTCGACGATTTTATTAAGGTTGCGTCCAAGCAGAAATTCCTTGACTTTGAAGTTATCGTGGTAAACAGCGGCTCGCGCATAGAAATTTCCGATAAGCCGACGAACTTTAAAATCGTGAACTATCCCGGCGGCAACATGGAAGACGCTTTCAATATTGGTCTGCAGAAGGCGACGGGCGAATATATTTTGTTCCAAGACATGAATTCGACACTCGCTTACAACGCCCTGGACGTCATCTCCAAATATACGGTCAATTTGGGCGCGGACGTTGTTCATTTCACGGGGCACGTTTCCGGCGGAAAATTCGTTAGAGATGGCTCGTTACGCCTTGAAAATGATTTGCCAGTTCTCTTCAGCGACTCGAAACAGAATCGCGCTTTGCTTTGGTTGCAAGATCAGTTGAGCGAGCGACTTGAGACGAAACTTTTCAAGCGGGAATTTTTGCTGGCGAACAAGATAAATTTTGACGGTGACCTTATGGAATTCATGTTCCGCGCTCTGATTTATGCGGAAAAATATTTGTTAGTGCCGCGCGCTTTCTGTTTATGCAAGGAATAAGATGAGCAAAGATAAACTCGCCAAGCCGCCGCAACCGACCAACGAAACTCCGCCGCCCGAACCTATCGACACTTACGCCGAAGAAATTTTACTCGATAAAACTCCGCCGCCCGAACCTATCGACGCCTACGCCGAGGAAATTTCACTCGACAAAACTCCGCCGCCCGAACCTATCGACGCCTACGCCGAAGAAATTTCACTCGATAAAACTCCGCGCCCGAAAACTTTCCACAGCAAAAATTTCGTAGACAATGAAACTCCGCCGCGTGAGCCTGAACTTAAAACAAAACTTTCACACGCGGAGACCAGCGGAGTTGTAATATCAGCCGTCATGCTAATTTACAGCCTCGCCGAGCAGGACAAGCCGCTTTTCTTCCTATCGACCGCGCTTTTAATTTTCCTGTTGCGCCCGCTAATCGGAGCACTGGCGGGCAAGCACAATCGCGCTGTCCAGAACGCCCTGCACAGTTTCAGCGTGGTGCTTTTTATCGGTGCCTTGCTGTTTCTTTTCCTGTGAAGTTTGCTAATTCGCGGCGTCAGTGCTATAATTTCTGCGGTAAATTTTGGAAGAGGTGAGAGTGTGGAAGAATTGGATTTTGGACAGGGGAAGATTATCCCCGTCAATCTCGAACATGAGATGAAATTTTCTTACATAGATTACGCAATGTCGGTTATCGTGGCGCGCGCCTTGCCGGACGTTCGCGACGGCTTGAAGCCCGTGCACCGCAGAATTCTCTACGCAATGCAGGAAGCTGGCATGACCAGCGGCAAGCCTTATAAAAAATCGGCGCGTATCGTCGGTGAAGTTTTGGGTAAATATCATCCGCACGGCGACACTTCCGTTTACGACGCGATTGTCCGAATGGCGCAAGATTTTTCTATGCGCTATCTTCTTGCCGACGGGCACGGCAATTTTGGTTCCGTGGACGGAGACCCCGCCGCCGCCATGCGTTATACCGAAGTGCGCATGTCGAAAATTTCCGAGCTGATGTTGCAAGACATTGACAAGGAAACTGTTGACTTCGTGCCCAACTACGACGAATCGCTCAAGGAACCGTCAGTCCTGCCCGCGAAATTTCCCCAGCTTTTAGTCAACGGCACGTCGGGTATCGCAGTTGCCATGGCGACGAACATTCCGCCGCACAATATCGGCGAGATTATCGACGCGACGCTTTATCTGATTGACGAGCCCGACGCCACGACCAAAGACTTAATGAAAATCGTTAAAGGTCCAGACTTCCCGACCGCCGCGCTGATTATCGGCAAGGAGGGAATTCGCGACGCTTACGCTTCGGGGCGCGGCTCTATAAAAATGCGGGCGCGCACGACGATTGAAAAACTTTCCAACGGCAAAAATCGAATTCTCGTGACGGAGTTGCCCTATCAAGTCAACAAGGCGCGGCTTATCGAAAAAATCGCCGACTTGGTGCGCGACAAGACGATTGAGGGCATAACCGATTTGCGCGACGAAAGCGACCGCGAGGGTATGCGCATTGCCATTGACCTGCGCCGCGACGTGACTCCGCAAATCGTTTTGAATTTGCTGTTCAAGCATACGCAAATGCAGGACACGTTCGGCGTCAACATGATCGCGCTCGTCGACGGCAGCCCAAAACTTCTAAACCTCAAAGACATTCTCAAGCTTTACATAAAACATCAGGAAGAAGTCATCACGCGGCGCACGAAATTTGATTTGACTAAGGCAAGGGCACGCGCACACATTTTGGAGGGCTTGACGACGGCGGTTAAAAGTCTTGACCGCGTGATTAGCATCGTCCGCAACAGTCCTTCGGCGGCGGAGGCCAAAGCGGAGCTGATGACTTGGTTTGAATTCAGCGACGTGCAAGCGCAGGCAATTTTGGATTTGCGTCTGCAGAAACTCACCGCCCTTGAACGCGACAAACTTGACGAGGAGTATCGCAACGTTCTTGCCGCGATTAAAAATTTTGAAGAAATTCTCGGCGACGAGGAGCGGATTTTGCAGATTATCAAGGACGAGTTGACGGCGGTCAAAGAAAAATTCAACGACGAACGGCGCACGGAAATTGTCGGCGAGGAGCTGGCGGCATTCGAGGCGGAAGATTTGATTAACGACGACGATATTGTTGTCACGCTCACACACGGCGGCTACGTCAAGCGCATTGATCTTGCGGCTTATCGCAAACAGAAACGCGGCGGCGTCGGCGTGACGGGCATGGGCACCAAGGAGGAGGATTTCGTCGAACAGATTTTGGTGACGACGACACACCACACGATTTTATTTTTCACGAACAAGGGCAAAGTCTTCCACCTCAAGGCGTATCAAATCGCCGAATCGGGACGCGCCGCCAAGGGCGTCCATATCAGCAATCTGTTGATGATTGAATCGGGCGAGAAAATTACCGCGATGATTAAGGTTAAAGACTTCGACCCGACGCGCTATCTGTTCATGGCGACGCGCAAAGGTATCGTCAAGAAAACGCAGCTTAGCGAATTTAGCTCCATGATGAAACGCGGCATGGTTGCAATTAAACTCGACAAGGACGACGAACTTATCGGCGTCAAGTTCACGGAGGGCGAACGCTACATAATTCTTGGCACGGCGCAGGGCATGACGATTTCTTTTGCGGAGGAGGAAGTTCGTTCGACGGGAAGGAGCACTCGCGGCGTCAAGGGCATTCAGCTCAAGCGCGGCGACCGCGTTATCGGCATGGACAAGCTACGCAAGGGCGCGGAAGTTTTGACCGTCAGCGAGGAGGGCATTGGCAAGCGCACGCCGGCTGAAGAATATCGTCCGCAAGGGCGCGGCGGCAAAGGGCTTGTCAACATGAAAGTCACCGATAAAACGGGCGAAGTTGTCGGGATAAAAGTTGTCACGCCCGACCAAGAGCTCCTTTTGATAACGACGGAAGGTATCGTGATTCGCACGAGCGTCGACGACATCCGCTCAATCGGGCGCAACACGCAGGGCGTTATCCTCATGAAGACCAAGGACGACGACAAAGTTGCCGCGCTTGCGACCGTCACGCTCAAAAACGATTAAAAAAAGTGGATTGTGTTTTTCTACTGACACAATCCATTTTGCTTTTTATCTTAAAAGATTTTGTCGCGATTCATTCTCCGAATTCAATATCTCCACGTCAAAATTTTCGTTCCAGCCGTGCTCGGAAATCATATTGGTAAGCCGTTGCCGTATTTCAGCGTCTGCTTGCGCCAATATTCCGCCTTGCACGGCTTTTCTTTTCTGATTCTCCAAATCCGCCTCAAGCAGTTCTCGTTGATGTTCAAGCTTAAAATTGTCCGCGAAAATTCCCTCCGATTGATAATGAACTTTCAAGGTGCTCACGTCGACATAAGCGTCCAGAATTCGACTCGCCGGCAAAATTATTTTCACATGATTGGTAAGTCCTTCGCGAACGAAACGAATTTTCGACAAGTCGTAGCCGCAAGTTATCATTCCCGAATACGTCATAAAAATTTCCCTGCTACTGCCGGGCACGTGCAAATTCAGAAAAGGAACTTTTTTATCATCGGCAAAGGGAACCGTCCCATAAACAGGTTTTCTTATGGTGACGAGTTCCTTTACACTTTTTATCTCCTCGAAAAATATCGTCTGCATTTGTTGGAAGGCGGTCGTTCGTCTTTCGGCGTCATGTTTGCGTTTCATAAAAAAAAATACCGCAACACCCGCCGTCCCTACCAATGTAAGACAACCGGCGAGCGTTGCACCGAACGAGGCACCAAACATTTCAAACAAGATAATCACCGCCCTAAATTTTAGCAGTAAATTTTTTTCAGCTCCCGAACCATCTCGACGTATTTGTTTTTGCAAGAGAGATTGTCGCCGCTCCGAATAAAATTCAAGCACGGTACAAGATATTCCTGCCCAATTTTTTTATAAATCTGCGCGGCATTGGCAAGGCGGTTAATGTTGGCGACGATTCGCGGAGCAATTTCGTAATACTCGGCGATTAAACTTTTGCCGTCGGGTTGAGCGGTAAGCCAGCCGTCGCGAAATTTCCTGAACGTCGTCAGCTCATAACAATCGTCGGGCTTGCCGAAACTGCCGCAGACCGCCGTCGTCACGAAGCAATTATTTTGATTGGCGCGTTTAGTTTTCTCGTCGCGAATTTGCTGCAGTATTTGTTGAGCGGCGTCCCGCGTCGAATGATTATCGCTCCTCGCGGCAATTTGCATAAGCTCTTCAATGTCCTCCAGATACGGATCTTCCGTTTCCATTTTGCAGACGCCAAGCCCGAAAGCCGCCTCCGCATTGGATTTGTTGTGGCGCAGGGCGAAATCAAAATAATAAGCCGCTTGACTGTAATTTTCCGCCTGCATGTACATATTGCCCAGAGCCGTCGCCGAAAGATTGTCGCCGTTCACATTAACGTTTCTCTCAAAAAAATTCGCGGCTGATTGATAGTCCTCTTGAGCATAGGCAATTTCGCCCATAAGATAAAGGCAGATTGCGTCGTCGAAGGAAGCACCTTTGCGCCCCCAATAGGCCGCCTGCTGATACTCGCCTTGACGATAATAGTTGCTGGTAAGAATTTGAATCGCATCGAGGTCGCCCTGTTCACCGGCGGCTTGAATTTCACGTTCGTGAGCCATAAATTCGCGCATAAATTCTTGACGTTCCCGCATAGCTTGTTTCTTCTGCGATTCTTCCAAACCTTCTATCGCGCCTTGAAGTGCCGCCTTGCCCAATTCTCCTAAAAACCCCACAAAAATTCCTCCCTGCTTAAATTTATCTTTTGCCTTCGAGACCGATTTTGTTATTGCCGAATTCTGCGGCGACTCTGAACTCTTTGCAATCGGAGACGCAATCGCAAATTTTTTTCACGGTGTAACAAGTTCCGGCGACAAGGGCAAGCGGAGCCAGCGCGGGTGCCAATGCGGCGAGCGCACCGGTCGCGGCAGTCCTTCCCGCCGTGCCAGCCGCGAGACCGCCGACAGCCTCAAGTAAAACGGGTACCACAAAAATTCCTCCTCAAGCCAAATTTTTTAAAATGCTTTTCCCGAAAAACGCGACGAGTTTGTCCTGAGCTTTCTGCCGAATTTCGTCGTTGATGTAAAGATGCGCAATGCCAATCGCCATGGCAATGACTGCGGCGTCATCGCTGTAGCCGACGACGGGCATCAAATCGGGAATCAAATCGACGGGCGAAATAAAATAGCCCAGCGGAGCGACCATCGCCGCACGAATTTTCATCGGGACGTTGGGATCTTTCGCGACGTAGAAAAGTTGCAGGACGTCATAAATCAGATTGGCACCAACTTTTTTTGCATTGCCTTTAATCTTGCCCCACAAGCCGTCTTCCGAATAGTTGCTACCGTATTTTTCCACGTCGGTTTGTTTAATGTCCATGTTCAACTCTCCACGATTTTAGCGAGCTTTTTGTAAGCGTCGGTCAAAGTTTTCAAGCCGTCGCGCATTTCCTGCATCTTCGCGTCGGTTATGCCGAAACGTTTCTGCATGATGTCGACCAAAACTTTTTCCTCGTCGGGATAAGCCTCGTCAATCAGCGCGATTGCATACAGCTCGAAGAAAACGCCCGTCTTCTCCGTGACGCTCGAATCGTCGAACGCCGCCAGCTCTTCCGCAAAGTCAACCGCGTGCGCCTTGCTGAAGTCAACGTCGATTTCCAATTTGTACGAGTCGAAAAGTTTTTTCTCCGCCGCATCCAATCTGCCGTCCGCGTAGACCATAGTGTAAGCCAAATTCAAAAAGGCTTCCTGTTTCTCGACAGGGAGATTAGCCAAGAACATAAAAATTCCCCTTTCCTTTATGCAAAGACAAATTCTTTCCGCGCCGTCAATGCGCTCGTGTGCCTCGAATCAATGACGCTGTTACCTTTTTTGGATGCTAAAGCCGCCGCCGCGCCCGCTGCAAGAAGAATAGCTTTTATCCCAAAGGTGACCGGACCGACGATTACTGCGGGAAAAAGTCCGTCAGCAGAATACTCGGAAACGATTGCCGGTTTTGTGTAAAATTCCATGAACAATCACTCCAAGCCAAAATTTTTCCGCGCCGACAAAATTTTTGTGCGCGACGAATCAATCACGTTACCGCCTTTTGCAGAAAGAATGCCCCAGCCAAGAGCTACGCCCGCCGCCATGAGTTTCGCCGCAGACAAACCTGCAAGCGGAATAAGTCCCGTTGCCGAATCGACGTGAACAATCGCCGGCTTTTTGTAAGCTTCCACAAATAATCACTCCAACGTTAAAATTTTCTTCCACTGCAGGTCGCGAATCATCTCGACGAAATCATTTTCCAATTCCCTTTCGTCCACGTCGTAGCGAGCGAGGAATTTATTTTTTATGTCGCCGACCGTTGACTTGCCGTCAGCCAGCTCGATAAAAAATGCCGCCGTCGAATTCAGATAGTAAATCGTTAAGCTGTCCGCGCAGATTATCAGCACGTCGTCATTCATGCGCCGCTTAACAAAAGTCACGTGCGGGATTTTATTTTCAAGCCATGCAAAAATCATTTTCTTTCCTGCCTTCCGTCAAACTCGGCAATCTGAACGCGGGACGAGCTTCCACCGCTTTGGTAGCCAATCTGCCCGCAACTAAGCCCGCCAAAAGTGCCGCCGCCTTTGTCGCCGTGACTGCCCAAGGAAAAATTCCTTCAACCTCCAAAGCACCGGCGTTGACGACTGCGGGGCGCAAATATTTTTCCTTCACGATAAAACCTCCTCAAAGTGCGATGTCCGCCTCGACGTGATTTTTATAGTTGCCTTCCTGCCTGTCCTCGTCAATCGTCGCGACAAAATTTTTCACGGCGTCGGAGTGCCAAGCGTCAATGCCCTTCGTCAGCCAAATTTCTTTGACGGATTGATTGAGCACGTTGCCGATTGTGAAAGGAGCCATGCAGTCAAGGCGGAAGTCGCCGTTGGGTCTGATGATGCCGCCCGCGTTGACTTCGTTCATGTAACGTTCCATTTGCGTCTTCAGCTCCGCCGAACGTTGAATCGTAATCTTACCGCTGAATTTTTTGCCAAGCTCCTCAATCTGCCCGTAGAGAAAATTTTTCTGGTCGTCGTTCAAAATAATTTCCGCGTGCTCATAAGCGCGACCGCTCGGCATGACTTCGCCCAGGATAATCGAATTTGCGCCGAGTTGATAGGAAAGATTTATCATGTCCTCGACGCGATTTAAATTTTTCGGCGTGACGGTGTGCGCGATTACAAGCGGAATTCCCGCGTCGCTGATTTCCAATGCGCCGTTGACCGCCCGATTAAAACTGCCCGCGACGCCGCGAAATTCATCGTGCAATTCAGGCGTCGAACCGTCGATTGAAATTTGGAACCAAAAATATCTGTACTTGGCGAAGCGGCGGACAAATTTTTTCGTGAGCAAGAGCGCGTTGGTTATGACGACAAAACTCGTGCCGTCGTCGTGGAGAATGTCCATGATGTCAAAAAGTTTATCGCCCAAAAGGAGCGGCTCTCCGCCCGAAATTATGCATTGAAAAATCCCGCCGTCCGAAACAATCTGCCGCGCAAGTTCGCACCATTTTTCCGGCGTCATCAAAGTTTCGCGGTCGGCGTCGCCCGAACGATTGTAGCAGTGGCGGCATTTCAAATTGCATTGACCCGTAAGCTCGAACTGCAACGTTATCGGGTAGTTAAATTTTTTCGGATACGCGCCGACGCTCTGCAACACCGCAATGTTTTGCTTGACCGCCTGCAAATTTCTCGCGTCCAGCGTCCGATACTTCTTCAAATAATTTTTCAAGCTTCCGCCTCCCGAATTTTTTTACACAGTTGCGAAATTATCTCGTGGAATTCTTCAACCGTCTTATCAGCGAAAAATTTTTTGTAAACGTATTCGCCATTGCAAAGCGGCGGGCGTTCGGAATAAATTTCGCAAAGATTCTCCGCCGTCAAATGTTTGCAGACGCCGTCGCCGCGATTAAAATTTTTCATCTCCGCAATAAAATCGACGTGCCGACAACATGCGCCGCAACGAGTGCAGGGATAAGGATAATAATTTTTCAACGAATCTCCTCCGAAAAATTTATCCGCTCCATGCACTGCGAAAACTTCGGGCACGCTTCCTCCGCCAAAAGTATGCAAGCCGGCACCCGCAACGCCTCGGCAATTTTTATCAGCACCGTGCAAGTTATGCCCTTGTGCAGGCGGGCGCATTCGATTTGGCTGATATAAGCCGCGCTTACGTTTGAATCTTCCGCGAGCCGTGCTTGTGACAAATGATTCAGCACTCTGAATTTGTAAATGTTTTGTCCTATCTTCCGATAAAGATTTTCCGTGTTCGGCTCTAACATTTCTTTCACCCTATTTAATTTTCACACGCCGCAAATTATTTGGGAAGACACCCACAGTTTTTTTCGTTTACTGCAGGTTAATTTTCCTATAAAGAATTTTATCAAACTTAGCTGGCGCGTTGGTGTCCTGCCAGAACACAGACACAAAAAAAAAGCGCAACCCACTCTTTCGAGAAGGTGCGCTGATTTTTTATTCGAGTTCTTCAAGAATTATGTTTCGATTCGTGAAGACGCAAATGTCCGCCGCGATTGACAGCGATTCTTTGGCGATTTGAGCCGCCGTCATCTCGGTGTGCGCGATTAACGCCCGCCCCGCCGCCAATGCGTAGAATCCGCCCGAACCTATCGCCGCAACGTCGTCGTCCGGTTCAATGACTTCGCCGTTGCCCGAAAGTAGCAAACTTAGTTAGCGCGTTGGTGTCCCGCCAGAACACTGAGGCAAAAAAAAAGCGCGACCCACTCTTTCGAGAAGGTGCGCTGATTTTTTATTCGAGTTCTTCAAGGATTATGTTTCGATTTGTGAAGACGCAGATGTCCGCCGCGATTGACAGCGATTCTTTGGCGATTTGAGCCGCCGTCATCTCGGTGTGCGCGATTAACGCCCGTCCCGCCGCCAATGCGTAGAATCCGCCCGAACCTATCGCCGCAACGTCGCCGTCCGGTTCAATGACTTCGCCGTTGCCCGAAAGCAGCAAAATTTTTTCCTTGTCCGCCACCAGCAACAACGCCTCAAGCCGCCGCAAAATTTTATCCGTGCGCCACTCCTTGGCAAGCGCGACTGCCGCCCGCATAAGGTGCCCGTGCGTCGATTCGAGTTTCTCCTCAAATTTTTCAAACAACGTGAAGGCGTCCGCCACCGAGCCAGCAAAGCCCGCGATAATTTTGTCGTGGTACAGGCGGCGAACTTTTTTTGCCGTCGACTTCATGACTGTCGAATTGCCGAAAGTAACTTGTCCGTCGCCCGCGATAGCAACTTTGCCGTCGCGCTTGACTGCAACTATCGTCGTCGAATGAAATTCCATTTATATCAACTCCCTAAACTTTTCCATATCTGCCAACGCCCGCGCCGCTAATTTTTCCTTGCGAAATTTTTTCGGCGTGCGACCTTCGAGCGGCGGCAACAATCCGAATGTTACGTTCATCGGCTGAAAATTTTTCGTGACCGCCGTCGTGATGTAATTCGCCAAAGCTCCGTGGCAAGTCGTTGGCGGGAAGATTATCGGCTCCAAATTTTTTGCAAGCCGCGCAGCGTTGACGCCCGCCATTAAACCTGACGCTGCCGATTCAACGTAGCCCTCTACGCCCGTGATTTGTCCCGCGAAAAAAATTCTCGGCGAGCCGCGCAGTTGGAACGTCGGCAGTAAAATTTTCGGCGAATTGATGTAAGTGTTCCTGTGCATGACGCCGAATCTAACAAACTGCGCCTCCTCAAGCCCCGGTATCATTCGGAAGACGCGCCGCTGTTCGCCCCAAGTTAAATGCGTTTGGAAGCCGACCAAATTGTAAAGCGTCGCCTCGCGATTGTCCTGGCGCAACTGAACGACTGCATAAGGCGTTTTGCCCGTGCGCGGGTCAGTCAAGCCGATTGGTTTTAAATTCCCGAAACGCATTGTATCTTCGCCGCGTGCCGCTAAAATTTCCACCGGCAAGCAGCCCTCGAAAAAAATTTCTTCCTCGAAATCGTGCGGCTTAGTTTTCTCGGCGGCAATCAGTTCTGCGCGGAAGTTCAAATATTCTTCGCGGGTCATGGGGCAGTTTATATAGGAATCGTCCGCGCCCTTGTCGTAGCGCGAAGCCTTGAACGCCTTGCTGAAGTCAATCGAATCAACCGTGACAATCGGAGCCGCCGCGTCGTAGAAATAAAAATCGTCGCCGCCCGTGAGTTTTTTAATCTCGTCAGCCAGTGCGCCCGCCGTCAAAGGTCCGCTCGCGATAATTAAAATGTCGTCGCAGTCAAGGCTCGTGACCTCCTCCGCAGCGAAATTCACAGCGGCTTTAACTTTCTCCGTGACAATTTTTCCGAACTCTTCCCTGTCGACCGCCAACGCGCCGCCCGCAGGAATTTTCGCCGCATCAGCCGCCGCCATGATAACCGAATCCAGACGCCGCATTTCCTCCTTGAGCACGCCGACCGCGTTCGTCAAGCCCGCCGCCCTAAGCGAATTACTGCAGACGAGTTCGGCGAAGTTTCCGGTCTTGTGCGCGGGAGTTTTTTTATTCGGGCGCATTTCGTGCAGGACGACCTCGACGCCGCGCCTTGAAATTTGCCACGCCGCCTCAGCTCCCGCCAGCCCCGCCCCGATTACGTGAATTTTCACTTTGCCGACTCCTTAGCCGCTTTGCGATTTTTGCGAACTTCGGCGCGACGTTTTATATCCGCCAAAATTTTGTTCATCGGGTGATTTTCGCGCGTCGAACAATTTTCGTTGCCGCAATAAAACATTGGCACGCGGTCTCTGAATTTGTGCGCAAACATCGTCGCCCCGCACACTTTGCAATTAATTGTTTGCGGCTCGTCCCAAGTCATGAAGTCGCACGTTTCACAGCAATAAAGAATTCTGTTGCGCGACAGCGACCGCTTTGCCAGCCGCCCGCCGCATTTCGGACATTTTTGTTGCAAAGGCTCCAACAACGGTTTAGTATTTTTGCATTCGGGATAGCCCGAACACGCCAAAAAAGTTCCGTAGCGACCGTGGCGAATCAACATCTTGCGCCCGCATTTTTCGCAAACTTCCTCCGATTCGACGACAGGCTCATCTTGCGGCTCGGCATTTTCGCCCAAAGAAGCCATCGCCTCCGCAAAACTTTTATTGAACCGCGCACAATAATTTTCAATCACGGAAATTTTCTGCGCCGTGCCCGCCGCGATTTTTTTGACTTGCGCGTTGACTTCGTTGTAAGAATTCGCGCTGAAAACCTCGTCGAAAAAACCCGCCAAAGCGTCAAGCACACGTTGCCCCAGTGCGGTGATTTTGTAAGTCGAATTTTCCGCCGTGATGTATTTGCGTTTGATGAGACTGGCAACTCCGACCGAATAAAATTCCGCCCAATCGACCTTAGCCGCGTCGAAAGCCGACATCAAAGTCGCGTCGTTAATCGCGTCGTCGACTTCAAAAGTTTTTTCTTCGGCGCAGTGATTGTAAATCAAATCGTAAAGCTTGAATTGATATTCGGTCAAAAATTCTTTGACGGCTTCGGGCTCGCGGCGTTCGCTGGTCAAAAAAATTTCTCCGCTGTGAGGATAAGTTATCAAGCCCGCGTAGCCGCCCGAACCCAAATTCATTCCCTCGTAAAGTTGGTCGGCGATAAATCTCGTTCGCGCTGCCGAAAAATTTAATTCTCTCAACGCAAGCTCTTGAAGCGTCGCCGCCGTCAAATTTTTTTCGAGCTGCAAAATTATTGGGGCGGGCGGCGAGGCGATTAATTTTAAAAGCATGGCGCGGAACCTGCCGACTTTCACGCCGCGCCAAATTTTTCGCTCCAAATATTCGCCGACTTTGTGGCTGACGTATTTGTCAATCAGCTGCTTGGCTTGGAAGGCGTCCGCCAAATTGTCGTCAATCGGTCGCGCCGCCGAAAGTGCCGCCTTAAAATTTTCCTTAGTCAACTCGTTGAGCAGAATTCGGCAATGAGAATTTGGATTGAGCCCGAAAATTTCGCAGTATTGCCGCGCCAAAAATTCGCCTTGAATGTCGGGATTCGTCGCGATAAAAATTTTGCGGGCGTTCAAAGTTTCGCGCTTGAGTTCGGCGAGCAACTTGCCCTTGCCGCGCACGGTTATGTAGTCGGGCAGATAATTATCGTCCACGCCGATTCGGCTCTTGGGCAAATCTTTCAAGAAACCGTCGGTCGATTCAACCGAATAACTTTGCCCCACAAATTTTTTGAGTGTGCGCGCTTTGGTCGCACTCTCGACGAGTATCAACGACTTTAAAATTTTTCTTGCCACCTGTTCAACCCCCACCTTTGCGTTTATATCGTCCCAATTCTTCCACGACGTAATTTTTCATTTCCAGCTTGAGCATAATGCTAGGCAAATCGTTGACGGTCACGTCCTCGACTTGCATTAAAATTTCTTCGTCCGTGATAAATCTGTCAAGCGGAATGGCGTTAAAAATTTCCGCCTCCACGCCCCCCAAAGCAACTTTCGGCTCCGGTTTAGTTTCCTTCCGCTCAATGCTGATTTTATCTTTAATCGGCGGCGCGTCATCAAAAAGCGTCGGCTCCGATTCAACTTTGTACGGAGATTTGATGTTGTATTCGTCCAGAACGTCCTGCGCATTTTTTATCAACGTCGCGCCGTCGCGAATCAGCTCGTTGCAACCTCTGCTCATCTTGGCGTAAACCTGACCAGGAACCGCGAACACGTCACGACCGTAATCGCCGGCGTAAGTGCTCGTAATCAGCGCGCCGCTTTTGAAGTCGGCTTCCACGACGATAACGCCCTTGCAAAGCCCCGCGATAATTCTGTTGCGCGGCGGGAAGGTTGTAGGACTGG
>JAFPVP010000012.1 GCA_017412925.1 Selenomonadaceae bacterium | reverse complement strand
TGTCGGAGGGTTTTTTCGTTGAAATTGGCAAAAAAATAACGGGCGCGGCTCCGAAAATGGAACTTCGCCCGTTTCAGGCTTAATAACAAAAAATATTTTGACCGCTAAGTTAATTTGCCGAATTTTTATCGGCGAGAATTTGTTTGAGCACGCGGACGGAACCGTCATCGAAAACGAAACGGATATTCGTGTGCGCGGGGATAATTTCTTCGATTTCGGAAAGATTTATGGCGGGGCACTTCACCGGCTCGCGCAAAACGTAATTGAACGGAACAATTTCCTCCATGCGAAGCCAAAATTTGAATTGATTAGCGATTGTGGAGTTATCGGACTTATAAGGTAGCTCTTTTTTGTCGAAACCGGAGCCAATTTCGTCGCAGAGGAGGAAATCGCCGAAAATTTTATAATTTGTGCGCGGCACGACAGACAAAAAGTCTTTGAGCGGAACTTTTTCGTCTTCGTTCATGTAATTTATATAAAGGTCTTCGTAATACGGCTCGTGATAAAATTCTTTGTCGTCCATTTGGTCGAATTCGTGAATAACGTCGCCGTACCACTGATTAAAGCCGCGATTATTCGTGTTGTAGAAGAAAAATTCCTCGTGCGCGTCGTCTTTGGGCTTAACGAGCCAGCTGACGACGATTTCTTTTTTGTCGTCGCGGTAAGTGAGGTAATAGCTGTCGTCGATTATAAAAAACCAGTCGCGCGTGTTCGTTTTGAGGTGGAGAAAGTGAATATTTTGGGCGCGATACTCGTCGAGCAGAGCCTCGAATTGTTCAGCGTTCAAATAAATCAACTCCTTGCAAGCAATGCGAATGAATAATGCGCAATGCGCAATGAAACTGCACAAACCATTACGCATTACGCATTTCGCATTACGAATTGAATTTTAATCCATGTGGGAGCCGCCGTTGATGTCAATATCTTCGCCCGTGATGTAGCCAGCTTCTTTGGAGGCGAGGAAAACAATCGGACCAGCGACTTCAAAGACTTCGCCGATACGTTTCATCGGGATTTCCTGCGCGAGTTTGATGTCGTCTTCTTCGGTGCCGTTCATATTCTTGCGAATGTCGGTGTTAATCGCGCCGGGGCAGACGCAGTTGACGGTAATTCCATATTCGGCGACTTCGCGAGCCAAATTTTTGCTGAAGCCGAGCAGAGCCGCCTTGGACGCGCTGTAATGTGCGCCGCCGAAGACACCGCCGCCGCGTTTAGCCGAAACGGAGGACAAGCTGACGATTCTGCCGTATTTGCGCTCTTTCATGACTTCGACGACCGCCTTGGTGATTAAGAACGTGCCGAACATGTTGACGTTGAAGACGCGCTTCATATCGGCGAGCGTCATGTCGTGGACGGTGATTCTTTGAGTGATGCCGGCGTTGTTGACGAGAACGTCGATTTTGCCGTATTTGTCCTTAACATTCTTGACGAACGCATTAACGGATTCTTCGTCGGCGATATTGAGGACGAAACCGTCAGCCTTGTAGCCCGCCGCTTTAATTTCGGCGACAGTGTCCTTGCAACCCTGCTCGTTCATGTCGGCGATAATGACCTGCGCGCCGGCTTCAGCGAACATGTTGGCGATACCGCGACCGATGCCGCGTTTGGAGCCGGAACCCGTGACGATAACAACTTGGTCTTTGAAATCAAACATTTTTATTACCTCCAAAATTTTTTATCAGAAATTTTTAGCCGCCGCGACGATATTGTCGACGGTGATACCATTTTTCTCCAGCAGACGATGATACGGAGCCGATTCGCCGAATTGGTCTTGAATGCCGAAGCGTTTAACTTTGCCCTTGCCCATTTCCGCGACGACTTCGCACACTGCCGAGCCGAGCCCGTTCAAAATGTTGTGGTCTTCAATCGTGATGATCTTGCCGATTTTTTCGACGCAATCTTTAACGGCGTCAACGTCAAGCGGCTTAATCGTGTGCATGTCGACGACTTTTGCGGAAATGCCTTCAGCCTCAAGTTTTTTCGCGGCGTCGAGACCGTAGCAAACCATGTCGCCGTTAGCAATGATGGCAATGTCGGTGCCTTCGCGGGCAATGTGCGCCTTGCCGATAACAAATTCGGTGTTTTCGTCGTAGATAATCGGAATGGCGTCGCGAGTAAATCTGATAAACGCGGGACCGTCATATTCGGCGATAGCGCGGGTCAATTTGCGAGCCGCCCAATAATCAGCGGGCATGATAACCGTCATGTTCGGGATTGTGCGCATGACGCCCATATCCTCGATAGCCTGATGACTTGCGCCGTCGTTAGCGGGAGTGAATCCGCCGTGGGAGCACGCGATTTTTACGTTAAGACGGGGATAGGCGATTTCCTGACGAATCATTTCGCACATACGGAGCGAACCGAAAACCGCATAAGTTACGACGAACGGAATTTTGCCAGTCGTAGCCATGCCAGCCGCGACGCCCGCCGCATTTTGTTCCGCGATACCAACATTGATGTGCTGGTCGGGGTGCGCTTTGGTGAAACCGTCGGTTCTGCAGGATTTGCCGATGTCCGCGTCGACGATGAAGATATTTTTATTTTCGTTGCCGAGGATAATCATTTCCTCGCCGAAGCCGTTACGAGTTGCGACTGCCTTTTTTTCCATATCAGAAACCCTCCTCAAGGTCTTTCATTGCCTGCTCGTATTCTTCTTTGTTCGGGGCGACGCCGTGCCAGCTGCCGACGTTCTCCATGTAGGAAACGCCTTTGCCCTTGGTTGTTTGACCGATAATGCATTTGGGCTTGTGGTCGTGGCTGTGCATTTTAATCGTGTCGAGCGTGCGGACGATTTGCGCCATGTCGTTGCCGTCGATGTTGTAAATTTCCCAGCCGAACGCGCGGAATTTTTCGCCGAGGTCGAGGTTAGGCATAACTTCATCAGTCGTGCCGTCGATTTGCAGATTGTTCACGTCGACGAAGGCAATCAGATTGTCGAGCTGATATTTGTTGGCAGTTGCCGCCGCCTCCCAAACTTCGCCCTCTTGGCATTCGCCGTCGCCGAGCACCGTAAAGACGCGCGCAGCTTTTTTATCAACTTTCAGACCGATAGCCATACCGACCGCGCAGGCGAACCCTTGACCGAGCGAACCCGTGGGAATGTCGATGCCGGGGCAATGATGATTCGGGTGACCTTGAAGCGGCGAGCCTTCCTGACGGAGCGTGTGCAATTTTTCTTCGGGGAAGAAGCCGAGCGTGCCGAGTGCCGCGTATTGAATCGGGCAAACGTGACCTTTCGACAGGACGAAGCGGTCGCGGTCTTCCCACTTGGGATTTTTCGGGTCGACGTTCATTTCGCGGAAGTAGCAAGCCGTCACGAAATCAGCCGCGCTGAGCGAGCCGCCGGGGTGCCCCGACTGCGCCTCGTAAATCATCGTCACGACTTTCTTGCGCAAATCCTTTGCAATCTCCTTGAGTTCCTCGACTGTCCTTTTCTTCATGATTAAACCTCCTTATTTTTAGCTAACAGCTATTTTAATCGTTGAGCGAGCATTTGATTTCAATGATTGAACCGTTGCTCACGTTGAACTCCATTTTAATTCGTCTGTCGCCGCTGTAGTATTTGTGTTCGACGACGCCGTCATCGTTTTCCGTGGAATCTGCGCGGCCGTAAGCGTCAACCAGATTTTGCTCCGTCATGCCGACTTCGACGCCCGCTCCGGTTTTGACGCCCGCTTGACGGATTTTAATTTCTTCGACAACGTTTCTTTCCACGTCAACCGTCAAACCGTTCGCGAAGGTGAATTCGTCGTCGTCATGTTGGGAAGCAGGCTCGCCGAGAATTTTTTTAGCTTCGTCAAAGCTCATGCCCGGCGCAATTCCTCCGAGTGAAAATTTTTCGTCGACGGTGGCGTTTGTAGGTGTGCCCGCGACTTCAGCCGCCGTCTGTTCGACTTTAGCCGCCGCGTCTTTAACGTCATTAGCCGCCTCTTTAACTTCGGACGCCGCCTCCTGCTTAACGTCCTCGACTTTATCGCCGCAGCCCGCCGACAAAATCATCGTCGCCAACATTATCGCCGCTAAAATTTTTTTCATGGCAACCTCACTTCAGCGAACAAACTATCTCGGTGATGAAGCCGTCTTTGGCTTTGTAGATCGTCACGGATTTTTTATCGCCGCTGTTGTATTCGTACTCCGCAACGCCGTTGGCTACGCGAATATTATCCGCCGGTCCGCACACGTCGTTAAGCGAATATTCGTAAGCACCGACGTACATACCCTCCGGCGTGTCGAAAGTTGCGCTCGTCGTGGAAATGGATTTAACTTTCTTTGCGCCGTCAAGCACAACCTTGAGACCGTCAGCAAAAGTCATTGTGTTGCCTTCGGTTGAAATTGCTTCGCCGAATTTGGCTTCAATGTCTTCAACGGTGGCGGTGCCAGGCATTAAGCCGCTAAGCGCGACAACTCGCTCGTTCATCATGCTCGCCATATCGTTTGCCATGGTTTCGGCGTCGGACTTCATGGCGTCCATTTTAGCGTTGGCGTCAGATTTCATTTCGTCGACTTTAGCCGCCGCGTCGTCAGCCGCTTTGTTAGCCGCGTCTTTAGCTTCGTCGACTTTAGCCGCCGCGTCATCAGCCGCCTTGTTAGCCGCGTCCTTAGCCTCGCCCGCCTTCTGTTCGACTTTCTGTTGAGCCTCCTTAGCCGCGTCTTGTGCTTGATTGCCGCAACCGACCGAAAACAGCATCGTCGCCAGCATCAGCACTGCAAAAGTTTTTTTCATGCTAATCAATCCTCCGCAAATTTTTTCTCCGCGCTAGACAAAGAGTAGCGGGAGTTGCGGAATGTATGTTACCAGCAACAAGACAACTAAGCAAGCGATAATCAGCGGGATAACCGCGACGGAAATATCTTTTAGTGAGACGTCCGCTATGCCGCACCCGACGAATAGATTTATTCCGACTGGTGGCGTCACGAGACCGATTGACAAGTTCAGAACCATGACTGCGCCGAAGTGAATCGGGTCAATACCCAAACTCAATGCGACGGGCAGGAACAGCGGCGTAAAAATTAAGACTGCCGACGTTGCGTCCATGAAACAGCCCGCGATTAGGAAGATGATGTTGGCGATAAGCAGGAACATGATATAGTTGCCGCCGGTAATTTCAATCAAGCCGTCGCTTATCGCAAGGTCGAGGCGGGCGCGTGTCAAGATATATGCAAACAGGCTCGCCGTCGCCGTGATGAACATGACAACCGCCGTGGTCGTCGTAGAGTTTACAAAAATTTCGTAGAGGTCTTTGAGTTTCAAAGTTCTGTAGATGAAGAATCCAACGAACAAACCGTAGACAGCAGACGCCGCCGCCGCTTCAGTTGGCGTGAAGATACCGCCGTAAATGCCGCCCAAAATGATACCAGGCATGAGCAAGCCCCAGAAAGCTTCCTTAAAAGATTTCCAGCGTTCCTCGGAACTGGCTTTGGGCAGAAGTTCGATTTTTAAATTGCGCGTCGTCCACATTGCCACGACGATTAACGCGATGCCAATCATGACGCCTGGGACGATACCCGACAAGAACAATTTGCCGATTGAAGTATCAGCGACGGAGCCGTAGACGACGAACGTAATTGACGGCGGGATAACGATACCCGTCGCGCCGGCCGCCGCCATTAACGCCGCACTGAACGCCGGCGGATAACCGACTTTGACCATCGCGGGGATAAGAATCATGCCGAGAGCCGCAACCGTCGCAGGACCTGAACCGGAAATTGCCGCGAAGAAACACGCGACCGAGACCATGACGACGATTAAGCCGCCGCGCAGATGTCCGACGCAACTTTGCGCAAAATTAATCAAGCGTTCGGAAATGCCCGCCTTCTCCATGACGTTGCCGCCGAGGATAAAGAACGGAACCGCCAGCAAGACGAATTTACTTGTCGCGGAAGAAAAGATACGCGGCAACATCGTCATAATCGTATCGAGCGGACGACCCGCGCCGTCAATCAACATGCCGAAGACGCTGGAGACGCCCAAACAAATTGCAATCGGCGTGCCGACTAGGAGGAAGACCGCAAAGCTCAAGAAAATTACGGGACCAATCATTTCGCGTCGCCCTCCTCGCCTTTAATCGTGTCAATTAACATGAACAAAAATTCTATCGTGATGAAAAATGCTCCAATCGGGACGAACGAGCCGAAAATCCATTCTGGCCACTGCATGCCCGCCGTAACTTGTCCGTGGAAAATTTGACTTTGCACCATGCTGATTCCGTACCAGAACAGCGCGGCGGAGAAAAATGTTGCCAGCGCGTAACTCATGATTTGAATCGCCCGCTTAAGTCCCGCAGGCATTAAATCTAAAATCGCCGTGAATCCTAAGTGAGCCTTGCGCCTTGCCGCCGCCGCCGAACCGATTAAACTCAACAGCACGAACAGATAAGTTGTTATCTCCTCCGAGAACGAGAACGACGCGCTGAAGACGTAACGGGCGATGACGTTGGCGAAGGTTAAGGCCGTCATGACGATTAGGCAAATCGCGCAGATTATGTCTTCAATTTTTCCCAAAATATATCTCATGCCGACTGCCCCCTTACTTCATGCGGAAGGCCTTGCAAGCCTCGTCGCCGTATTTTTCCATAAGCTCTTTACGCACGCCCTGAACTTTATCTTGGAACGGTTTCAACTGTTCGGGCGTGAGGACGATAACTTCCATGCCGCCCTGCTCAAACTTTTTGCGGAGATTTTCTTCGTCGTTCTCGACCAAATCGCGTCCCCACTCGCAAGCCTCTTTAGCTTTGGCGCGGATAAGTTCTTGCGTCTTAGGCTCAAGGTTCTCAAAAATTTTGGTGTTGGCTACGAACAAATAATTTTCGTAGGTGTAATTCCAAACCGTCATGTATTGTTGAATTTCGTTGACTTTGGCGGAGTTTGTGACGGAGAAACCGTTTTCCTGTCCGTCGATTGTGCCCTGCTGAATCGCGGTGAAAGCTTCAGACCAGCTCATTGCCACGGGGTCGGCTCCAAATGCTCTCCAAAACTTAAAATAAACCTCGCCGCCGGGCACGCGGATTTTCAGACCGGCAACGTCTTCCGGCTTCATAACCGGGTGTTTGCCGTTTGTAATCTGTCTGAATCCGTTGTGCGCCGAGGCGAGGAACGTCATGCCCTGACCGGCGAGAATTTTTTTGTAGTATTCGCCGCCCGTCGTGTCGATAATTTCACGAGCCTCTTGATAGTTGTTAAAAGTCCAAGGAATCGTGGCAATCAAAAGATGTTCGTCCATGACCGCCATAACACCCGCCGCGTACGCCGCCAAATCGACTGCGCCGTCGGCAATCATTTCGATACCCTTCGAGGCGTTGCCGCCCGCAAGCTGGTCGTTCGGGAAAACGTCGATTGTGATATTCCCGCCGCTCTCTTTTTCCATAAGCTCGGCAAACTTCATGGCAACTTTTGTATCCGTCGCAATGTTCGTGCCGTTGACGCTCATGACGAGCTTGATTTTCTGATATTCGCCCTCTTTGCGTTCGCCCTGCGCGGCTTCTTCGCCACAACCCGCGAACGCGAGCATACTACACAAGAGCAGCACCGACATCAGAATTTTTTTCCACATCGGCATTTTCAAATCAGCTCCCCTCCTTCAAAAAACCCTTTACATCTCCTAAACCAACATAGGACGTTGATTCAACTGCGCGTATACTATCATTAATGCGGTTAATCTGTCAACTACCCGCAGAAAAAATTTTTTTGTTTAATCAAGCAGATTATCTTCGTAGACGCCGCGCAGTTCAGATAAATTTCCGGAGTTCAAATCTTTGTGACAAGCCCACGCCGCAGAATTAATCTCCATAGTTTGGCGGTCGGCGGCGGAATATTTTTTCCAGGTCGGAATTAAATCGTTGTTCGGGTCGCCAGTCGCCGCAAAGGAGCACCACGCCGCTTGAACTTGATTAACCAACTTCGGTGACGGATTGGCTTCGATGCCTTCGCTCGGATTGTTGAAGACGAACGGCAAATCAATCGCGTGACACGATCCCAACTTCTCGACGGGCGATTTTTGGCTGAACAAGTAAAAATAAACGTCGTCGAACGCCGATTGATACTCCGCCTCCAACTCCTGACCAACGCGCCAGTCCAGCTGATTGGCTAGCTCCAGATAACGCTCAGGCTCTTCAATCTCCAAATGATTTTTCTGCCACGACTGATAAAATTCGGGCGTAATTTTCGGGTGAACAGTCGCCAGCAACTCAAGGTAATCTTCGTAGTACAACGACCAATATTTATACTCCTCCGCCGTCGTGCCCGTCAAAAGTTTAATGCCGCGAGCCGCGCCGTTCTTAAGGGCTTGGAACGGTTGAGCCGGCAAAAATTTTCCGTCGCACGTCGGCAAGAAGGCAATATCTATCATAAAGTCCAGTTCGTTGCAAAATTTTTCATACGTTAGCATAAGTTCGGCGGTCGATTTGGTCATAAGCTCCTGCATGTTCTTATAGCCGCCCAGCTCCATGAATTGAGCCGCAATCTCCGCTGAACTTTCGGGGACGTTATAAAAGTCATGGTGCCCTGATTGCGCGATAACTTTTTGGAACAGACCTTTAGCGGCAGGCGCGACCATGAGCAACGATGCGGAAATTGCGCCGGCACTCTCGCCGAAAATCGTCACGTTATCTGGGTCGCCGCCGAATTCGGAAATGTTTTCCTTAACCCAAGTCAACGCCGCAATCTGGTCTTTAATGCCCAAATAGCCCGTGTCCGCGAAAGCAGAATCAATCGCCGCGAAATTCATGAAGCCAAAAATGTTCAGCCGATAGTTAATCGTGACGACGATGACATCATGACTTGCCGCCAAGTTCGCGCCGTTGTAGAGCGGGTCGCCGCTACCGCTGTTGAGGAAGCCGCCGCCGTGAATCCACACCATCACCGGCAAATTTTTTCCGCCGCGCGTCCAAATGTTGAGCGTCAAGCAGTCCTCGCTTTTCTCCAGGAAGGAGGCGGGCTCGGTCTTGTCTTCGTCTTGTATAGCCGTAAATCCGAATTTTTTTGCGTCGAAAGATTTATCGGACGGCTTTAACGGTTGAGGAGCTTGCCAGCGAAGATTTTTAACGGGCGGCTTGGCATAGGGAATGCCCAGCCACGTTTGAACGCCGCGCTTGTCGATAAAACCGTCATAAGTTCCGTAACGAGTTTTCACGGTGCAATCACTTTTTGCGGCGAAAACTTCACCACCAATAAAATTCGTTACTCCTAAAGTAAACATTGCTATTGCGCCTCTCTTTATAAAATCTCTGTGCGAAATTTCTTCAAACAATATATTTCTTTCCTTCAGAAAAATTTTTTTCAGTCTAAACTAAAATGATTGAAAAGTCTACGTGCAGTTGAAAACTTCGCCCGCCTATGATAAACTGCCACAAAAATTTTTTGGAGGGTGGCGTATGTCCGACGAGCTCAAAAAAATTTTACAACGCGAACTCGACGAACTCAAGCAGAATAAAATTCGGGCGATTGCTCTGGGCGTGTGCTTTGTAGTCCTGCTGTTTTTTTGGGCGAACGAAGATTCTTCCGACGGCGAAGAAATTAATTTGAACGAACCGACGACGACCGCCGACGCTCCGCCCGTGACGAAAGATTTGCCCACCCAAAATTTATCTGTGGAGAAAAGCCCCGACGGCGTGACGCTCGTCCTCGGAGCAAATGCTGATACGTTATTCGTTGGCGACCCGTTCGCGGGCGCAGAAAAACCTAAACCTCCGCCGCCCAAACCCGTCGTTGCACCGCCACCGCCAATTATCCTTCAGCCGCCGCCGCCGAAAATTCCCGAACTGCCCAAAGAAAAAATTCTTTTGACGGGCACGGCAATCAGCGGCATGAATAAAACCGCAATGTTCCTGCGCGGCAAGGAAACGCTCTTCCTGACAATCGGCGACGAAATCGGCGGGAAAAAAATTTTCGACATAACGCCCGACTTCGTGACGTTCGAGGACGGCGAGCGCATCTTTATCCAAAAGGAGCTGAGATGATTGAACTTGAAAAAATTTTTGCCGCTCCTTGTCTCGGCAATTTTTTTTATGCCCGCGCAGATTCAAGCCGCGCCCATGACGCTAAGCGTGCACGAAGCCGACTTGCGCTCAACGATAATGCTCGTGGCGAAAAACGGCGGGCTTAATGTTTCCGTCGACGATTCGGTTAAAGGCACGATTTCAATTTCCGTCGAGAACGTCGAGCCGCTCCGATTACTGGAAATTATTTCGCGGACAAAAAGTCTTCAGCTCATTCAAGAGGCGGGCGTCTACATCATGACGGCTTCAAGCGTCGAAGTCATGCAAAGCTACGTTTTCCCGATTCGATACGGCGACGCTGAAACTTTGCGCGACGCGGTGATTATGTCCCTTGACCCGGACACCGAACGCCTCCCGAATTCGACGACGCGCATAAGAAATGCCGACGGCTCCTACACTTACCGCTACACCTACCGCAACGACGACAGCGACGATTACAACGACTTCGACAACGTCAAGCGCAAGGACAGGGTTTATATCAATCCCGAAGTCAACGCGCTTGTCCTGTACGGCACGCCCGCCGAATATGAGCGAGTCAAAAATCTTTTGGCGACTTTAGACGTGGAGCTCAAGCAAGTTTCCGTCGAGGCAAAAATTTTGGCGATAACCAAGGAGGAAGCCAAAAATCTCGGCGTGGAGTGGACGTGGGCTTCGATTGACGGAACGTATTCTGCGCAGAGAGAAAGAACTCGTTCATCTGAATCTGCAAGCGGCTACTCAAATCAATCGTCACGAAGTTTGTCAGAGCAATTATCGGACACGAATATTTTCAGCAATTCAAGCTTGATTCAGTTCGGGCGTTCATTAACTTCCGTTACCGGTTTGAATTGGGCGTTAAGTGCGCAGATTAACGCGCTGGTCACGGACGGCAAAGCGAAAATTTTATCCCGCCCGAACGTCATGACGATTCAAGGGCGCGAGGCTGTTATCAACGTCGGTAGCTCGGTGCCCGTGCCGAAAATTTCTTCAACAAACACCGCCACCACAACTGAAATTGAATATCGCGACGCCGGAATTATTTTGAGGTACACGCCGCGAATCAACGCCGACGGAACGATAACCGCCAAAATTCACACGGAAGTTAGTACGCCGCAATACGTCGCCGACATGGGAGCCTATCGATTCAACACGCGCTCGGCGGAGACGACCGTGACTGTGCGCGACGGCGAGCCAATGGTTATCGGCGGGCTGATTGGCGCGGAGGAAGAAAAATCCGTCAGCAAAATTCCGTTCCTGGGCGACTTGCCGCTTTTGGGTGCGCTGTTCAGAAATCATCGCAAGAGCAAAAGCGAATCCGAACTGATAATTTTTTTGACGGCGCACGTTTTGGGCGGGAACTCAAATGAAATTTTATCCATTAAACCTTGACGTGGAAAATAAACCGTGCGTGGTAATTGGCGGCGGCGAAGTGGCATTGCGGAAAATTCGCGGGTTGCTGGCGGCGGGCGCGTGCGTCAAAGTCATCGCTCCGGAAGTTTGCGCGGAGGTTGAGGAACTTTCAAAGCGCGGTGAAATTTCCTTGACGCGAGAAAACTTTTCGGAGGAGCTACTCGGCGACGAAATAATTTTAATAGCGGCGACGAACAATCCCGAAGTCAATCGACAAGCTACGGCGGCGGCACGCGCAAAAAAAATTCTCGTCAATGACGTAGACGGCGGCGGAAATTTCAATGTCCCGTCAACAATCCAGCGCGGCGACTTGTTGCTGACGATTTCGACGGGCGCAAATTCTCCGGCGTTCTCAAAATTTATCCGGCAGATGTTGGAGCTTGAACTCGGAGAAAATTTCGGAGCGGGCTTAGAAATAATTTCGGCGCGGCGTCGGGAAGTCAAAAAACTTTTGCCGAATCCGCAAGCACGAAAACTTTTTTGGCAAAAATTTTTAACCCGCGAAATCTGGGAACTTTTAAAGCTCGGCGCGTTCGATAAATTGGAAAAAAAACTCGCAGAAACAATCCGTAGCTTTCAATAAAAAAAATGTCCGTCGGGAATTGTCAAAAAAAAAAACAACTTATAATATGCAAGAAAGGAGATGAGCTTTAATGGCAGAGATTAACAACGTCAGCCCCGATACGCTCATATCGGGTAGCAACAAGAGCGACACCATTTCAAACGCCGGTATCAACGTCACGATTTCGGCACTCGACGGCAACGACTCGATTAACAACGAGAGCCAAAGCTACTTCAACGACAGCATCGACGAATGGGTCACGATTACGCCCCACAACGCTTCTATCGACGGCGGCTTCGGCAATGACACAATCCGCAACAGCGGCGACAACGTTTCTATCTTCGGCGGCGCAGATTTCGATTACATCGATAATAGCGGCAAGAAGGCGATCATTTCCGGCGGCGAGGACGACGACACCATTTATAACTACGGCGCGAACTCCTCTATCAGCGGTGACGCAGGCGACGATGGCATTAGCAACAATGGCTCGAACGTCTCAATCGACGGCGGCGCGGGCAACGATGGCATTAGCAACAATGGCTCGAACGTCTCAATCGACGGCGGCGCGGGCAACGATACTATTGGCAACGACGGCTCAAACGTTTCAATCGGCGGCGGCGCGGGCGACGATGACATTGGCAACGACGGCAACGACGTCTCTATCGCGGCGGGCGCAGGCAATGACACCATTGAAGACGTTGGCGTCAATTCCACTGTCAATCCCGGCAAGGGCAACGACTCCGTCAGTTTTCACGATGATTATCACAAAAATAATCCAAGACGTGTCGGAGCGGCTTATGTCTATGCAAACGGCGACGGCGACGATACTGTCAGCGGTTTCGATTCGACAGATACGCTCGTTATCGCTGATAATTACTCGTCGGCTATCAGCGGAATGGACGTTATCTTCACGGTCGGCAATGGGCATATAACTTTGCTCGGCGGCGCGAGTTTGTCTGCTGTTAATGTCGTTTCAAAGCTCTCGGAGACTGCGCCCTTTAACATCGTGATTAACACCCTAAGTTCAGCGGCGTTCGGAAATGATTCGGCGGCTAATGGCAAAAAGATTTACGGCAAAGACTACACTTATAAACAAGTCAAAAATAAAAATTATATCGTCAATGAAGGCGATGACGTTATTATATCGCTCAACGGCTCGAAGTCAGGCGACGATTACATTTACAACGAAGGCTCCGACGTGACGATAAGTGCGGGCAAGGGCGATGACACCGTTTATAACACGCAAGATAATGTTGTCTTCAACTACGCCAGCGGCGACGGCGACGATGTTATTTACGGCTTCACGAAGGCGAATAAAATCAGGCTCGGCGACGGCACAACCGCTTACACTCAAAAGCGCGTCCTCGATGATATTGTCCTTGAAGTCGGCAAAGGTTCAATAACAATTAAAGATGCCGCGAGCTTGGATTCAATCAGAGTCACGGGGAAAAAATCTTCAGCCTCCACCGATAACAATTTAATCTACGGCACGTCTCACGGCGATGTTTATACTAATACTCTCGAAGGCGCGACGATAAACGCACTCGGCGGCAGCGATTCAATTCAAAATGATAGTGCGAATGTAAGCATTTCAGGTGGCGACGGTGCCGATACGATTGTGAATGACGACTACGGAGACAAGAACTTATCAAACGTCGTGATTAACGGCGGCGCAGGCGATGATTCTATCGATAATTATGGCGAAAGTTCTACCATACTCGGCGGCGCGGGTAATGATACGATTTATAACAGAGGCTGGAGAAGGGAAGTCGCAAATGTCAGCATAAACGGTGGCGCAGGCAACGATTACATTGACAATAACAACGGTTCGCAAGTGACAATCGACGCGGGCGCGGGCGATGATACAATCAGCAACAATAGCGACAACGTTTCAATCAACGCGGGCGCGGGCAACGATTCAATTTGTAACGACGGTAGCAACAATGTCACAATCAACGCGGGCAAAGGCGACGACAGCATTGATGTTAAGTATGGTTCTTTGTATGATAATCTTATCCAATACGCCAGCGGCGACGGCAACGATATTATCTACAACTTCGATAGCAAAACGACGTTGCAAATCACGTCCGGCACTGTCAACAAAGCGACCACTGACGGCGAAAATCTTTTCCTCACTGTCGGCAAGGGCACAATCTCTTTAATGGGCGCGGCTTGGCAGGAAAGCTGGAATGTTGTTGACGCGAAGGGCAACCCTATCAGCTTTGATGTCGACGACGGCAAGGTTAAAAACATTTACAACGACAAAAGCAAAGTCAAGCTCACCGGCTCCGACAACAACGACACCATTGATAATTACGGTAATAAAGTGACCATTACGAGCGGCGCAGGTAATGATTCAATTTGGAATCACGGCACACACGTTTTAATTGAAGCAGGCGCAGACGACGACACGATAGAAGCTTACATGATAGATAAAGATTCGTCGTCTTATACGACACTGCGCGGCGGTGCGGGTAATGACTACATCGACAATCACGGACACCACGCTTTGATTGAAGGCGGCACGGGCAACGATACGCTTGGCAATTACACCGGCGACGACGACGGCATACATGAACAATACGAGGCAGATTACTCGACAATGCTCGGCGGTGACGGCGATGATTTTATCGATAATCGCGGAGATAATTCTTCTATCGACGGCGGCAAAGGCAATGATACCATTTACAGCTACGGTGCGCTTAATATTAAGGTCGACGGCGGCGCAGACAATGATTATATTCTCAACGGCTGGCGTTCGGATTGGCACGTTTTCGGCGACAAAGCCACAATCAATGGCGGGGCTGGCGATGATACACTTTACAGCTACGGTGCCAAGAAAGTTTCGCTTGTCGGTGGCGCAGGTAACGATAGGATTTCCAACGAAGAAGTTTATATTTGGAACGATGACAATACAGAAATAATTGAAACAGTCAAACCGGACAACGCGACGATAAACAGCGGCGCAGGGGACGACACCATTATCAACGAGGGCAAATCGTCTAAAATCGTGGCGGGCGACGGCAATGATGACATTAACAACTACGGCTATAATTCTACAATCAGCGCGGGTGCAGGCGATGATACCGTTTATAACAGTAACTCGGAAGTTTCAATCAACGCAGGCGAGGGCAATGACCGCATTAACAACTGGAGCGGCGATAACGTTACAATCGTCGGCGGCAAGGGTAATGATTATGTCGATGATGGTGGCGTCGGCACGGCTTATGTCTACAGCGCGGGCAATGATACGCTCGACGATTTCGATGCCTTCGATACTATCGTTCTCGGCTCCGTCAAAGTAAATTCTTCCGTGCGCTCGGCGGGAACTGTCACCTTGAAACTCAGCAATAAGAAAACTTTGACGCTCCAAAATTATCAGGCGGACAAGGTTAATATTGCCAAATCGATAAAAGACGTGAAAAAATTAAGCGTCATTCGTAGCGAAGAGCCAAATGCTGTAGTCAAGGGCACGAAAAAAGATGATTATATCTACAACATGTATCTTGATGCTACAATTAACGGCGCGGCCGGCAACGATTATGTAGAAAACTACGCTCCCGATAGTTCAATCAACGCGGGCGCGGGCAACGATTCTATTGACAATGGCGGCAATGACGCGACGATTTTGGGCGGCGCGGGCAATGACTCTATCAAAAGTGGCGGCTTGAATACCACGATTACAGGCGGCAAAGGCAATGATAAAATTTCGCTGGGAGCTGTAGGAAATTTGATTAAATATGCTTCGGGCGACGGCAAGGATACAATCATCGGCTTTAATGAATCTGATACTTTGACTGTAAGCGGCGGCAAATATTCCACGCAAGCGAGCGGCTCTGATGTTCTTGTTAAGGTCGGCAAAGGTTCAATCCTCTTGAAGGACGCCAAAGGTAAAGCCCTCAACATAAACGACACCAAGACCACCGATATTATCACGTTAAGCGACGGTGCCGACAACCTTAGCAGTAATCTCGAAGGCGTAAAGATTCAAGCTCTCGGCGGTAATGACACTGTTTATAATTCTGCTTCAAGCGTGACGATTGACGGCGGCAAAGGTAACGACTACTCTTATAATTACGCCGCCAATGTCACAATCGACGGCGGTGCGGGCAACGACCAATTTTATAATCGATTCGTCGATAACGTTTCAATCAGCGGCGGCGCGGGCAATGATTACATTTTCAACACCGCTAACACCGAGTGGAATTGGGAGACAAATACTGATGAAACGGTTGAAACGGGCGACAATGTCACGTTGAACGGCGGCACGGGCAACGATTACATTTACAACGAGGCGGGCGTTAATGTCGTCTTCCAATACAACACGGGCGACGGCAAAGATAAAATCGAAGGCTTCAATGAGACTTCCAAACTTTCAATCGCGGGCGGCACTTACACTTCAACCAAGAGCGGCGATAATATAATTGTGACTGTCGGCAAGGGAAAGATTTCTTTAATGGGCGCGGCGAGTTTGTCAGCTGTCACAATCGACGGCGTTAAGAAGACTTCCAAAACTTTAACTGTTACGAATAAGAGCAACTCGCCCGTGACAGTCGACGCCACAACCGAAATTATCGACGCCTCGACGCGCACGACTACCGTTAAAATCGCGGGCAATGACGCGGCTAATATAATTTTCGGCGGTACGAAGAATGATTCGATACGCGGCGGCAAGGGCGCAGATAAAATTTATGGCGGCAGCGGCAACGACACGCTCTGGGGCGACGCGGGTAATGATTCGCTTTACGGCGGCGCAGGTAATGACACTTTCATTTATAAGCCGGGCGAAGGCACCGATAAAATTTTCGACTACGCAAGCGGCGATATGTTGAAGATTTTGAAGACGGACGGCAAAGACGGCGGCACCTTCACGAAGGGCACCTTCAGTAAAGGGAACCTCACGTTGGCGATTTCGGGCGGCGGCAAAGTTATCTTCGACGGCGTCAGCAAAGGCGACGTTATAAACATCAACGGCACGAATCACACAATAAACGGCAAAACTTTTAAATAAAATCTGCGCGGGATAAATTTAAACCTCGTCGGGTGCGGCGGGGTTTTTTGTTTGACACAGGCAGAAAAGTTTTTATAATAAGTCGCAGAACAGCTTGGAGGCAAAAATAAATCATGCACTTGAAAGTTTTGGGATTGAATCACACAACGGCACCGATTGAATTCCGCGAAAAATTTTCCATAGGCAAAGACGCGATAAGGCGCGGGCTGGAGAATCTTGACGGCTACGACGGCTTGAGCGAGGCGGTTATCCTGTCAACGTGCAACCGCAGTGAAATTTACGCGGTGACGGCGAACGATTGCGAGGCGAGCCTTTACAATTTTTTGAGTGATTTAATCGGCGGGGCTGTCGACAAAAATTTTCTGTACGAATTCGACGGCGAGGCTTGCGCGGAACATTTATTCGAGGTGGCGGCGGGGCTTGATTCGTTAGTCTTGGGCGAGGGGCAAATTTTATCGCAAGTCAAAGAAGCCTACACGACAGCCAAAGCGGCGGCGGCGACGAGCACGATTTTAAACACGCTATTTCATCGGGCGATAGCGGCGGGCAAGCGCGTCCGCACAGAAACTAAAATCGCGTATAACTCGGTGTCGGTCAGCTCGGCGGCGGTTGAGTTGGCGGAAAAAAAATTAGACGGGCTGGTCGGCAAGAGCGCGTTAATCTTCGGCGCGGGCAAAATGGCACAGCTCACGGCGCAACATCTTTTGGCGCACGGGCTGAAAAAAATTTTCGTGGCGAATCATCACTTGGAGCGGGCGGAGGCAATGGCGGCGAAAATCGGCGGGCAAGCGGTCGCGTGGGAAGAAGCCTTCACGGGCGCGGCGCACGTCGACATAATCATCACGTCCACGGGCGCGCCGCACTACGTCGTTAAGCCGTGGCAGACGCAACAGCTCATGACGCGCAGAGAAGGACGCGGAATTTTTTTTATTGATATAGCCGTGCCCCGCGACGTTGACCCCGAAGTCGGCAAGATTAAGGGCGTGACGCTTTACAACATCGACGACTTGGAATCGGTCGTGGAAAAAAATTTGGAGGCGCGGCGGCATGAAGCCCTGCTTGCGAAAAAAATAATCGCCGAGGACGTGGCGGCACTCATGGAGCGTTTCAAATATTTAAACTTCCAGCCGCTCATGGCGAACTTATCGGCGCGGGCGGAGCAAATGCGTGCTCGCGAACTGCGAAAAATTTCCGGCAAACTTCCAAACTTAACCGACGACGAACGGAAAATTTTGGAGCAAATGACGCGGCGAATCGTGCGAAAACTTTTGCGAATGCCGATGATGAAACTCAACGCTTCGGCGGGCACCGACTCCGAAATTTTTTACACTCAAGCCCTTAAGGCACTTTTCACGGACGAGGTGAATTCTCTTGCGCAAAATTAAAATCGGGACGCGCTCAAGTCGGCTGGCACTGTGGCAAGCTCAATTCGTCGCGGCTCAGCTGAAAAAATTTTTCCCGCCACTCAAAATTGAACTCGTCAAAGTGCGCACGACGGGCGATAAAATTTTGGACGCGCCGCTGGCAAAAATCGGCGGCAAGGGCTTGTTCACGAAGGAATTGGAATTGCAAATGGCGGCGGGCGCGATTGATTTGGCGGTTCACAGCCTCAAAGACGTGCCAACCGAATTGCCCGCAGGATTTAAAATCGCGGCGATAACAAAGCGGGAGCAACCGTTCGACGCCTTTGTCAGCAATAAATTTCCGACCTTCGACGCGCTGGCAAAAAATTCAATCGTGGGCACGTCGAGCTTGCGGCGGGCGGCTCAAATTTTAGCGTTGCGCCCCGATTTACAAATAAAAAATCTGCGCGGCAACGTCGAGACGCGATTAAAAAAATTGGACGCGGGCGAATTCGACGCGATAATTTTGGCTGCGGCGGGCTTGGAGCGGCTCGGCTACTCGTCACGAATCAACGAACTTTTAACGGAAATAATTCCTGCGGCGGGGCAGGGCGCGTTGGCTATCGAGACCCGCGCAGAAGACGCCGAAATTTTTTCCTTGGTGCAAGTCCTGAACGACGCGGAAACCTGCGCGGCGATTGCAGTCGAGCGGGAATTTTTACGCGAAGTGGGCGGCAGTTGTCAAATCCCTGTCGGTGTCTTCGCTGATAAAATTTACGTCGAAGCATTAATCGCCTCCGTCGACGGCAAAAAAATCATTAAGGCTTCGTCAGATATTTTGAACGGCAAAAAACTTGCGCAAACTTTGCTCAACGCTGGCGGCAGAGAAATTCTTGAAGGAATAACTAATCTGTCGCAGAATATTACCTAAAAATTTATGGGAGGGAAAAAGTTGCAAATCAAAGACAAAATCGCGGCGGCGGTCACGGCGGCAGTCGAGGCGGCAATGGCGGACGGCACTTTGAAATCCACGGGCGAGTTGCCGACAGTCCTGCTGCAAATTCCGCCGAAGAAAGAATTTGGAGACTTCGCGACGAATTTTGCCATGCAAAGCGCAAAAATTTTCCACACTGCGCCGCGCAAAATCGCTGAGGAAATTAAAGCGCGAATCAACTCCGACCTGTTCGAGCGCATTGAAATTGCGGGCGCGGGCTTCATGAATTTTTACCTGCGCGACGACGTGATTTATCACGAGCTGAAAAAAATTTACGACGCGGGAAAAAATTTCGGGCACTTGCCCTGCAAAAACAACGTCACGATTCAAGTTGAATACGTCAGCGCGAATCCGACGGGGCTTTTGCACGTGGGTCACGGACGCGGCGCGGCGGCTGGTTCGGCTATCGTCAACATCATGCGGGCGGCGGGCTACAACGTCGAGAGCGAATACTACATAAACGACGCCGGCAACCAAATGGACATGCTCGCCAAGTCAGTCAACGCTCGCTATCTTCAACTTAACGGGCAGGATATTCCCTTCCCCGAAGACGGCTATCGTGGCGAGGACATAATCGACACGACAAAAAAAATCATCGCCCGCCACGGCAAAAAATTTTTGGACTTGCCCGAAGACGAACGCCTTAAAGTTTTGGGCGAACTTGCCTACGCTGATAAAATGTTCGAGCTTCAAAAGGACTTGGAAGATTTCCGCGTGCACTTCGACGTTTGGTTCAGCGAAAAAACTTTGCACCCCGACAAGATTAACGCGGCGATTGAAACGCTAAGGGAAAAGGGCGGCATTTACGAGCAAGACGGCGCGCTTTGGCTTGCCAGTTCAAAATTCGGCGACGACAAAGACCGCGTGGTCATTCGCGACAATGGCGAGCCGACTTATCTTGCCGCCGACATTGCCTATCACAAAAATAAATTTGAGCGCGGCTTCGGCGAACTGATAAACATTTGGGGCGCAGACCATCACGGCTACGTGGCGCGTGTCAAGGCGGCGATGACCATGCTTGGCTACGACGCCAGCAAATTGAAAATTCTTTTCCTGCAAATGGTTTCGCTGTTCAGGAGCGGCGAGGCTGTCAAGATGAGCAAGCGGGCGGGTTCGGCGATTCCCCTGCGCGAACTTATGGAGGAAGTCGGCACCGACGCGGCGCGATATTTTTTCCTTATGCGTTCGACGGAAAGCCAGCTGGATTTCGATTTGGATTTGGCAAAATCGCAGAGCGCGGACAATCCCGTCTACTACGTGCAATACGCCCACGCCAGAATTTGTTCAATCTTCCGTCAAGCTAAAGAGGCGGGCTTGGAAATTGACGGCGAGCCGAAATTTTCGCTGATGAATTCGGCGGCGGAGATTAACTTGATGAATAAAATTTTCGAGTACCCCGACGAGATAGCAAAGGCGGCGATTGAATACGCCCCGCAGAGAATTGCGCGCTACGTTTATGATTTGGCGTCGACGTTCAGCAGTTTTTATCGCGACTGCCGAATTTTGGGTATCGAGAAAGATTTGGCGGTGGCGCGGCTTGCCTTGATAAAAATCACTCAACACACGATTGCACACGCACTGGGCTTGCTTGGCGTTTCGGCTCCGGAGAGGATGTAAGTCATGCGAAAGATTTTTTTAGGGCTGATAGCGGTGATTTTGTTCGTCAGTCAAACAGCAATGGCAGCAACTCCTTCGCCGCAGTGGGTTAAAAATTTGCCCGCCGCGAAGACCGCCGAACAAATGGTTATCGTCGCCGGCATTCAGGGCACGACCGCTTGGATTTCCATGCACGAAAAAAATTCTGCGGGCAAATGGGAAATGATTATGTCGACGCCTGGCTTTATCGGCAAAAACGGGCTGGGCAAAGTCAAGGAAGACGACGAAAAAACTCCCGTCGGCACGTTTCATTTTGATTACGCCTTCGGAATTGCGTCCGACCCTGGCTGTGCGATTCCCTACGTCCAAGTCAACGCAAATCATTATTGGTCAGGCGATTGGAATTACAAATACAATCAGTTCGTCGACGCGCGTGAGGCTCCCGCCAATTTTAATACGCGCAACAGCGAACATCTGATTGATTATGCTCCGAGTTACAATTACGCTTTGAGTTTCAACTACAACGCCGAGTGCACGCCCCGCAAAGGTTTCGGGATTTTTATGCGTTGCCTTGACTCTTCCAAACCGTGGACGGGCGGCGGCATTGCTTTACCCGAATTAAAAATGCGTTTCGTCATGCAACACGTTCGCCCCGATTGCGTTTGCGTCATCGATTCACTTGAAGAACTTGGAGGCAAGCTTTAATGAGAAAAATTTTTTTTGCGTTGGTGGTGATGATGATGTTCGCTTTTCAATCTGCGCAGGCGGCAACTCCTTCGCCGCAGTGGATAAAAAATCTTCCCGCCGCTCGTGATTCGGAGCAAATGGTCGTCGTGGCCGGCGTGCAAGGGACGACCGCTTGGATTTCCATGCACGAAAAAAATCGGCGCGGCGAGTGGGAAATGATTATGTCGACGCCTGGCTTTATAGGCAAGAACGGACTCGGCAAAGTCAAAGCGGGCGACCATAAAACTCCCGTCGGAACTTTCCGCTTTGATTATGCGTTTGGCATTGCCCCTG
>JAFPVP010000011.1 GCA_017412925.1 Selenomonadaceae bacterium | reverse complement strand
ATGCTTCCCATAAACTCTCCCTTTTTTCCAATGTTCGCCCCTCCTCAAAATGATTGGCAAATGATACGCATAATAAGTTCCAAAAAATTTTAACATGCCCTGTGCAATATCAATGCGGTATTGGCAACAACTTTCGCCAAAATTTTTGTAAATCCTGCCCGACGTTGAACGCCGTTTATAAAAAATAGCCCGCCGATAATCGACGAGCTGAATTTTCTCCGCGCAGATTTTATGACTTAACGAATTTGTTCTTGCTGTTAATCTGATAAATGTCGCTGTTGATGTGGAAAGTTGTCGCCGTGAAATTTTTCAGCGTGATTGAGCCGTCACCGATTGCAAAAGTAATAGCGTTCTTTTTGTAGGAGGTAGTAAAACTTCCTACGATTTTTAACAGGTCGTCGTCCTCAAAGCCGTAAATAATATCTTTTCCGTCTCCGAAAGCGTAGTAAAAAGTATCGGCTCCAGACTCGCCCCAGAGCGAATCATTTCCTTTGCCGCCGTTTAAACTGTCGTTGCCCGTGCCTCCATAAAGTTTATCGTTATTCAAGCCGCCGCTCAATGTATCGTTTCCGGCGTCGCCCTTCAATAAATCGTTATCTGCATCACCGAAAAGCTTATCGTTGTCGTCGCCGCCGCTTAAAGTGTCCTTGCCATTACTGCCCGTAAGAGTATCGTCGCCCTTATCGCCAAAAAGTTTATCCTCATCAAATCCGCCGTCGAGATAATCATTTTCGTCGCCACCGCTTAAGCTATCATTGCCCGCATTACCGAAAAGTTTATCTTTATCTTCGCCGCCGCTTAAAGTGTCCTTGCCGAAGCCGCCCCAAAGTGTATCATCGCCTCCGCCGCCGAAGAGTTTATCATTATCCGACTCGCCATAAAGTTTGTCGTTGCCGTCGTCGCCGGAAATCAAATCATTACCCGCGCCGCCATAAAGTCTGTCGTTATTATCGCCGCCGCTCAAAGTATCTTTACCGTCACCGCCCCAGAGCGAATCATTTCCGTTATCGCCGAAAAGTTTATCGTTGCCGCCCTCGCCGTAAAGTTTATCTTTGCCGTTGCCGCCCCACAAAACGTCGTTATTGTCGCCGCCGAGGATTGAATCGTTGTTTACGCCGCCGATTAAACTATCCTTTCCTGCGCCGCCCAAAATTGTATTATTTCCCTTGCCGCCAAAAATCGTATCGTTTCCCGCTTCGCCGTCGAGATAATCAGCAACGTCTCCGCCGTGGAGAATATCATTATTTGAACCGCCGTAAAGAGTCGAAGCTTTGTCGTTGGCGCGAAGGGTATCTTTGCCGCCGTTGCCGTAGATAACATTTTTATTAACCGTGCCGATAATTTTATCTTTGAGCGTCGGGGAATCGGGCGCAACGATATAGGATTGTTTTTTAAAGCCGACGGAGTCTTTAAGTTCGTCATTTTTGTTTGAGCCGTAAATTGTACAGATAATTTCTCCGTCTGAATTTTTATCGTAAGCTCGCGTCGTCGTGTAGCCGTCAGCCTCGCGAAGCTTAAATTTTTTCCCGACAGCATCGACGAGCCGAATTGAACCTTTCCCGACTTTTACAATCACGTCGTTTCCGTCGAGCGCAACTTCTTTGACGAGACCTTTTTTAATGTTGAGCGTCGGCAAGAATAGCGATTGCGAATCCAAATTGAGATTAGCCTCAAGGGCTTTGTTGGTGTTGAAATAATAAATCGTGTCGTCGCCGTCGCCGTCGGAGTATTCAAAAATTCTGGGAGCCACGCCGTCATTAACAATAATATCATTGCCCTTGCCGCCGATAATTGTCGTGGTAGCGGAAGTTTTTTGGTAATAGCCTTCGATAATGTCTAACCAGCCCGCATATTTTTGGATTGTACCGCTAACTTTGCTGACATCTTCAAGCATCGTGCCGAGAGTTTCATTTAGAAGATTATTTTTAAGCCAATCCTTGCTGAGACCAACGACAACTTTTTCCGCATTCTCTTCCAGCAAAGATTTTGGAACGTCGACGGAGACAGCCTTGATAATGCTATTAAAAATATCTTTCCATTGGACGCGCTGAACCATAATGTAATCGTTGCCCGCGCCCGCATTTACCGACGCTCCAACATCATTGTAAACTAAAACTCTGTCGTCGTTTTTGCCGCCGTCTATTGTTACGTTCGTGGCGTCGGAATAAATATAATTTTCGCTGTTGCGGGAACCATCGCCGCCTTTAATGCTCGCTTTGTTGCCGAAATTTATAATCGTGTCGAAATCTTCGCCGCCGTCAATCGTCACGTAGTCTCCGTAATTTTTTATCAGGTCGTTAAGCTTGCCCGTCTTGATAATTGCTTTTTTGGCACTGTTTACGACAATATCTTTTTCGTCGCCGCTGTTTATCGTGACTTTGCTCCAGCCGCTGTCCACGCTTACCAAATTTCTGCCGCCGCCCGTGTCGATTGAAATATTCGAGCCGCTCCCGACTGTGTATGTATTTTGATTGAAATGAACATCTTCCGTAATCGAGGCGGCAAAAATTGAATCGTTGCCTTCGCCCGCCGTGACTGAAATATTTTTTCCCGCGCCGACGAGACTAACTTGATTATCTCCTGCGCCCGCATCAATTTTGACTTTTGAGCCGCCGAAATTTTGGATTATATCATTGTCTTTATCCGCAGTTATCGTGACATTAGAGCCGCCGAGTTCATATTCGTCCGCAACGAGAATATTTTTATACATGGGGACGCCGTGAACATATCCGCTAACTACTTCTTCTTTATGAACTTCAAAATTTCCGTTGCTCAAGGTGTTGTTGCCCGCGCCGCCAGTTATCGTGACTTTATCGCCGAAATTGTTAATGCTGTCATTATCTGCGTCGCCGTCGATTGAAACACTCGCGCCGTAATTTATAACGGAATCATTGCCCGTGCCCGCGTCGATTGAAACTTTATCGCCTTTGGTCGGATAATAATTCGATTGTCCATTCCAAATATAATCGTCATCTTCGCCGCTGTTTATCGAAACTTTATCGCCGTTGTTTGTAACGCTGTCATTTCCTTTGCCGCTTTCGATTGTGACGTATGAATAAATATTTTCTATAGAATCGTCGCCCGCCTCGCCGTGAATGAATGTTTTGGCACCGTAGCCGCTGTAAATGTAGTCGTCATTCTCCGTCCCGATGATGTGGAGCGTGTATTTTATCGCTTTTCCTTTGGCGTCGACAAGATTAATGGTATATCCTGTATCTTCCAACGTGATTGTATCATTGCCAACCGCAATGTAAAAATCGTTGTTTTCAAGATATTTCATAACGGAGCTGACTTTGCCCGACGCAATTTGAAGAGTGCTCATCGAGTTAGCAGCGATACCATCGAGACAGTAGATTAAATCATTGCCGCCGCTGTATTTGAATAAAATATTTGAGCCGCCGTTTTTGATGGTATCGTCACCCGCGCCGCCGTCGATTGAAACCTTATCGCCGCCCTTTATCGTATTATCGCCGTTAGGAAGATGAGCAGTACCGTTACAAATATAATCATTACCCGTGCCGCCTGTGATTATCACGTTGTCGCTGTAGTTGTAAATTTGATCGTTACCTTCATCGCCGTCGATTTTGGAATTGGAGGCGACGTTAAGAATGGTATCATTGCCCGCGCCGCCACGAATAAAATTGTTGCTCCCATGATTTGTTATATAAATGCTACCGTCGTCATAATGGCTCCAATGATAATTATGTGTTGAGTCGTAGCCGGAATCTATTATTTCAGCCATATCAATCTCACTCCTTCCCTGAAAAACAAACCGAACAATAATTTTTCGAATAATAACATTTTTGGTAGCCGCTTGCAATGACGGCGAAAAAAAAATCGCCCGCTGATTTTCGGTCACGATGCGTGGACGGAATACACTTTCATTCATTAATACCATAGCGCGATTTTTTTGTTTGAAGTAGCTTAGCCGCTCTGATATAATCGCAGAAAAAATTCGGGGAGGTGAAGATTTATGGATTTCACACATCTGCACGTTCACACGGAATACAGCTTGCTTGACGGCGCGGCGCGAATCAACGACCTGCTCGACGCGGCAAAAAATTTCGGCATGAACGCCCTCGCCATAACCGACCACGGCACAATGTACGGCGTCGTCGATTTCTACAAGGCAGCAAAAAAACGCGGCATTAAACCGATTATCGGCTGCGAAGTTTACGTTGCGCCCGGTTCGCACTTCGACCGAGAAAAAACTGACGGCACAAAATATTTCCATTTAATTTTGCTCGCCGAAAACAACACGGGCTATAAAAATCTCGTCAAGCTGGCGTCGCGGGCGGGCACGGAAGGTTTTTATTATCGTCCGCGCGTCGACAAAGAACTTTTGCGCGAATATCACGAAGGCTTGATTGCCTTAAGCGCGTGCGTCGCCGGCGAAATTCCCCGCGCCATTCTCCAAGACAATCTCGACAAAGCAAGAAAACTCATCGTGGAGTATGTGGAAATTTTCGGGCGGGAGAATTTTTTTTTGGAGATACAAAATCACAAGCTCGAAGAAGAAGCTACCGTTCGTTACGCGCTGAAAAAATTTTCCGCCGAAATGAATATCCCGCTGGTGGCAACGAACGATTCGCATTACGTGCGCCGCTCCGACAGCGAATTTCATGACCTGTTGCTCTGCATTCAGACCGGCAAGACGATTAATGACGAACGGCGCATGAGATTTTCTTCGGACGATTATTATTTAAAATCGGCGGAGGAGATGCGCGCCCTTTTCGCTGACACGCCCGAAGCCTGCGACAACACTTTGAAAATCGCCGCTCGTTGCAACGTCACGCTGGAATTTGGAAAGTTTCAAATGCCTGTCTTCCCTTTGCCCGAAGGAAAAACCGACGCCGAATATTTGCGCGAACTTTGCTATAAAAAAATTCCCGCCCGCTACGGCACGCTGACTGACGAAATTAAAACGCGCCTCGACCGCGAGTTGGAAATTATTCACGGCATGGGCTACGACGGCTATTTTTTGATTGTCTACGATTTTATAAACTTTGCGCGGCGGAAAAAAATTCCCGTCGGACCTGGGCGCGGCTCGGCGGCGGGCAGTCTCGTTGCCTACGTTCTGGAAATCACCGAACTCGACCCGCTGAAATATAATCTGCTCTTTGAACGCTTCCTCAATCCCGAACGTGTCACGCTCCCCGATATTGACGTTGACCTTTGCTACATTCGCCGCGACGAGGTTATCGAATACGTCAAAAATCGCTACGGCGCGGACAAAGTTTCGCAAATCGCGACGTTCGGGACGATGGCGACTAAGGCGGCGATTCGTGACGTGGCTCGCGTGCTGGAATATTCTTTCGCGGATAGCTCGCGACTCGTCAAGATGGTTCCAAACACCTTGAACATTTCGATTGACGACGCGCTGAAAAAATCCAACGAACTGCGCGGCGAATATGATTCCAATCCCGATTCCAAAAAAATTATCGACTTCGCAAAAAAGCTGGAGGGCTTGCCGCGACATTTATCGGTACATGCGGCGGGCGTCGTCATCTCGAAAGTTCCGCTCGACGAAATTGTCCCGCTACAAATTTCAAATGGCGCACTCGTCACGCAATACGACAAAGACAAAATCGAAGAGCTCGGACTTTTAAAAATGGACTTCCTCGGCTTGCGGACGTTGACGATAATCGCGGAGGCGTTAAAAAATATCAAGGCTTCGTGCGGCGTGGAGTTGGAGCCGTCAAAAATTCCCTTGCGCGATAAAAAAACTGCGGCAATGCTGTCAGCTGGCGAAACGGGCGCGGTCTTTCAAATGGAATCGGCGGGCATGACGGCTTTGGTCAGGGAATTGCGCCCCGAAAGTTTCGAGGACTTAATCCCAACCGTCGCGCTTTATCGACCGGGGCCGCTGGGTTCGGGCATGGTCGCGGACTTCATAGCGGGCAAGCACGGGCGCAAAGTCAGAAATTATCTGCACCCCGCGCTTGAGCCGATATTAAAAGAAACGTTCGGCGTGATTTTATATCAAGAACAAGTCATGCAAATCGTTCAGACGTTGGCGGGCTTCACGCTGGGTCAAGCGGACATTTTGCGGCGGGCAATGGGCAAGAAGAAGGCGGAAATTTTGCTCGCGCAGAAGGAAAATTTTTTGCGCGGCTGTGAATCAAACGGCGTGGAAAAATCTTTGGCGGAGAAAATTTTTGAGCTGTTGACGCACTTTGCGGACTACGGCTTCAATAAATCGCACTCGGCGGCCTACGGACTTTTGGCGTGGCAGACGGCTTACCTTAAAGCTCACTACCCCGCAGAATATATGGCGGCGATGATGTCGGGCACGCCGGACGTTGAAAAAATCGCGGGTTATATCGAAATGTCGCGGCGCATGGGCATAAAAGTTTTGCCGCCCGATATAAACGCGGGCGCGGCGAATTTCACGGTTGACAACGGCGCGATTCGTTTCGGTTTGGCGGCGATAAAAACTGTCGGCGATAATGCCGTCGCCTACATTCTCGACGAACGCAAATTTGGCAAATTTAAATCGCCCACGGACTTTTGCGGGCGGCTTGATGTTAAAAAAGTTCCGCGGCGCAGTTTGGAGAATTTGATTAAATGCGGCGCGTTCGACAGCTTGGACAGACGGCGCACGGCTCTTTTAAACGCGCTGGACTCGATGATTAATGCGGGTTTCAAGCGGTACGAGGAGCGGAAAAGCGGCGCGATAAGTCTTTTCGGCGACGAGGAGCTACACGATACAAACGCCGCTCTGCCCGACGTTAAAGATTCGCCCAAAGAAATTCTCGCGTGGGAAAAGGAGACGCTCGGCTTTTACATATCGGGTCACCCGCTCGAAGTCTTCCGCGAAAAATTTTCCACGCTCAAAAGTAGCAAAGACCTTGAAAAATTCGCGGGCAGGCGTGCCAAGGTCGGCGGGATTATCACGGAAGTGCGGCGCGTCACGACGAAGAAGGGCGACACTATGGCGCGGCTCAAGCTGGAAGATTTCGACGGCACGATTGACGTGACGATTTTCCCGAACGTTTTTAGTCGGGTTTTTAACGTCGTGTTGCCCGATGAAATTGTCGTTGTGGAAGGGCGCGTCGAAAATTCAAACGAGACGATTCAGCTTTTGGCGGAGAAAGTTACGGCGGCGGAAACTTACGCGGCGGATTTTTGGCTGACGATACCCGCGCAACTTGATAATTCGGCGACGCTAAATAAGCTGGGAAAAATTTTCGACAAGCACGCGGGCTGGAGCCAAGTCTTTTTAAATCGTTACGGCGACTGGAAAAAGATTTCAAAAAAAATTTCGGACAGCTCCACCCTGCGCAAGGAGCTAAAAAATTTATTGGGCGCGCAGAATGTTAGACTTTATTGAATTGCATTGACACGGCAATAAATTTGTCTTATGATAGCCGCGAAAATTTAATATGGATTGAATCAGGTGGCGCAAGCCTCAATAAGGAATTCGGTTAAAAGCCGAAGCGATCACGTCACCGTAACGACGAGCGAAACCGCAATTATGTCACTGGGGAAACCTGGGAAGGCGCGGTGGAGCGTTGACTCGGAGCCGGGAGAATTGCCTGATTAACAATCGCCGCTTGACCTGCGAGTGACGGGGAGGAGATTTTTTCAATGCGTAGTGCGTAATGCGTAATGCGTAATGCGCAATGAAAATTTTTGATTTGGTTTCCTGTTCGCTATGCGGGCGGGAGTTTTTTTATTAGCTTTTACAAACAGCGAAACTAGCAATGCGCAGCGTTGCGTATGAACGCGGCGATAAATTTTAATTTATCGTAATGATTCGGCGCGCCCGCTGTTTGTCAACTTTTTAAAAGTTGTGGAGGTGACGTTATTGAATCGGTTGGCGAATCGGCTTTTGCAAATGCTGATAACTTTAATCGGCGTGAGCTTTTTGACGTTCTGCTTGACGTATCTTGCGCCCGGCGACCCGGCGGCGATGCTCCTCGAATCGGCGGATACAATCGTCTCGGAAGAAGTTTTGCAGAAGACGCGCGAAGAGCTCGGATTGGATAAGCCGTTCCTCGTGCAGTACGGAAATTGGGCGGCGGGATTGTTGCACGGCGATATGGGCATGAGTTATTCGGCGAAAAAGCCCGTCGTCGAAAAATTATCTGAGGGCTTCGTCGGGACAATTTTGCTAGCGTTCGTGACGATAATTTTCGTGCTGATAATTTCACTGCCGTTGGGCATTTGGTCGGCGGTGCGGCAAAACGAGTGGCCGGATTATGTCGTAAGATTTTTTTCGTTTATCGGGGTGTCCATGCCCAACTTCTGGCTCGGATTAATTTTGCTGTACATCTTCGGGCTTAAGCTCGGACTTTTCCCAATAGCAAGCTCGACAATCACGCTCAAAGGAGTAATCTTGCCGGCGATAACTCTGGCGATTTATCAATCGACAAAATACGTTCGGCAAGTGCGCACCGTAATTTTGGACGAGTTGCATCAAGATTACGTGATTGGAGCGCGGGCGCGCGGCTTGAGCGAGTCGGCGATACTTTGGAAACACGTCTTGCCCAACGCCGTCTTGCCGCTGATAACTTTGCTGGGAATGTCAATCGGCTGGCTCTTGGGCGGCGTGGCGGTCATCGAAATTGTCTTCAGCTGGCCGGGCATGGGCAACATGGCGGTGCGGGCGATAATGATGCGCGATTACCCGCTGATTGAAGGATTCGTGCTGTGGATTGCCGTCGTCTACATGCTGATAAATTTTCTGGTCGACTTGTCGTACTCGTATCTGGATCCGAAACTTAGGAAGGGGGAAGCGCGTTGATTGAAGCTTTGAAAAAAAATCGGCTGTTCGCAATTTACACAGCGGCAGTCGTCGTGATTTTGTTCGTGGCAATTTTCGCGCCGTATCTCGCGCCGCAAGACCCCTTCGACGGAAACATGCGCAACGTCCTGCAACCGCCGTCTTCCGAACATTTACTCGGCACCGATAAACTCGGACGCGACACCTTGAGCAGAATCATCGCGGGCACGCAAGTTTCGCTGTTCATGACGATTTGCCTCGTCGTATTACTGGCGATTGTCGGTTCGGTTATCGGGATAACTTCGGGCTACTTCGGCGGCAAGGTTGAAATGATTCTGATGCGTTTCGCCGATATGATGCTGGCGTTTCCAGGCGTCGTGCTGGCGATTGCGATTGCGGGAATTTTGGGCGGCTCCGTCGTCAACACGATTATTGCACTGCTTGCCATCGGTTGGGCAAAATACGCGCGGCTCGTGCGCAGTCTCGTTATAAAGCTCCGCAACAACGATTTCATTATCGCCGCGCAGGTCAACGGCACCAAGACGATTAACATTTTGTGGCGGCACATTCTGCCGAATATTTTGCCGATGGTCGTGATAACCGGCGCAATGGATATCGGCACGATGATGATGGAAATTGCCGGCTTGTCGTTCCTAGGATTTGGCGCACAACCTCCAACGCCTGAGTGGGGGCTTATGCTAAACGAAGGGCGGCAATATATTCAAACGGCACCGTGGCTGATGATTTACCCTGGCGCGGCGATTTTTATTGTCGTGGCGACGTTCAATCTCTGGGGCGACAGCTTGCGCGACGTTTTAGACCCAAGGCAACAATAAAAAGGAGTGGTTATATAATGTTCAAGTGGAAGAAACTTTTGGCGAGTGCCCTCTGCGCGGGCGCACTGTTCATGACGGGTTGCGGCGGCGGAGACGGAGGCGGCTCTTCGACAAGCGGCGGCGACCCAAACGTTTTAAAAGTCGGCGTCACGAATTTTGCTGACACGCTGGAGCCCACGCAAAATTATTTCGGCTGGGTTGTCATGCGCTACGGTCTCGGCGAATGCTTAACCAAGTTCGACGAGAAGATGAATATTCAGCCGTGGCTCGCGGAAAGTTGGCAGGTCAGCGACGACCATTTGACGTGGACGTTTAAAATCCGCGACGGCGTGAAATTTTCCAACGGCGTAGAACTCACCGCCGAAGCTGTAAAAAATTCTATCGAACGCGCCTTTGACAAAAATACTCGCGCCGCGACGTTCTTTGAATACGAATCAATTACGGCGGACGGGCAGAATTTGATTATCCAAACTAAGAATCCTCTGCCCGGCATGCCCGGCTATCTCGCCGACCCGCTGTTTATAATCGTCGACACGACCGCCGAACCCGCCCGCGATTTTTCTAAGGACGGCCCCATTTGCACCGGTCCTTATATCGTCGACAGCTTTGTTAAGGAACGCGCCGTCATGAAACGCAACGAAAATTATTGGGACGGCGAAGTTCCCTACGCGACAGTCGAAATTCCCTCGATTGACGACCCGAACACCCGCGCCATGGCTTTGCAGTCCGGCGACGTTGATGTTGCCGTCAACATTGCGGCGGGCGACATTGACATTTTCAAGGGCAATGACAAATTCCACATTGACGAAATTGCCAGCCTGCGCGTCGTCTTGGCAAGGCTGAATCAGAAGCCCGACCATATTTTGAGCGACCCGAAAGTTCGTGCCGCACTGATTTGCGGTTGCGACCGTGAAACTTACAACGACGTGCTGCTGAAGAAAACTTTTATCCCTGGTAAAGCTCCCGTGCCGCCCTCGCTCGATTACGGCTTCGACCAACTTAAAGACCCCAACGCTTACAATCCCGAACGCGCCGCGCAGTTGCTTGACGAGGCGGGCTGGAAAGATTCGGACGGCGACGGCATTCGCGACAAGGACGGAAAAAATCTTGAACTCGATTTCGTCGTCTACAACTCCCGCGCAGAACTTCCGCTGTATGCAGAGGCTGTTCAATCCGACTTGAAGAAACTCGGCTTCGACATTAAGATTAACACCGTCGACTACAATTTGATTGACGGCATGGGCATCAAGGGCGAATACGACTTGCTAATCTCCAACATCACGACCGCCAACACCGGCGACCCCGAAATTTTCTTGACGTGGTATTGGAAGACGAACGCTGACGGCTCCAATCCGCAGAACGGCTCCGGTTACTCCAATCCCGCCTACGACGCAAAGCTCTCCGAACTTTCCATGGAGTTTGACAAGGATAAACGCCGCCAACTTATCATCGACTTGCAACAGATTTTGCTTGACGACGGCGCGTCGCTCTTCTTCGGTTACCCGCAGACCAATATCATCAACGCCAAATACGTCGACGGCGTCATCATGTATCCTTCCGATTATTATTGGATTACCAAGCTCATCAGACCTGCAAAATAATTTCCCCCTCCGAGGCGTTAATCTTGTATAATACGCGGGATTAACGTCTCATATTTTTTGAGGAGGGAAAATATGTTTAATCGTTTCATAACTTCTGCCGAAAGTTTGATAACTAAACACGAAGAGACACGAACGGGATTTTTGAAAATTGCTTTGGAAAAAAAATCGTGCGGGTGCCCCGTTCGTAAAAAATGCGCTCGCATTCAAAGCCATGGTCGCCCATACGAGAACACCTGAAGATTTGCTGACCATAAAGAAAATTCGTCCTTTTCTCGTTACTGCCGCCGGGCTTTCCGATAAATCACTTGCTTACCTGAACGAGGAAGATCAAACACTGGCCGTTTTACGGGCACTTCATTGGACTCTGCGCGGCGAACGAATCCTTATCTTCAACGCCAAAATCCCGACCGTTGACAAAAATGTTGACTTGTGTCTTTTTGACGGCAATCTTGATGATTTCAACGACATTGTTCGACGCAATAACAAAGCGATTATGTTCGGCGAACTAAAAGGCGGAATCGACCCTGCAGGCGCCGACGAACATTGGAAGACCGGAAACTCGGCTCTTAACAGAATCAGGACAAAATTTACGGAAGTCGGCTTCCCGAAGATAAAAACTTCTTTTATTGCCGCCGCGATTGAACGAACTATGGCAGAAGAAATTTTTTCGCAACTTCAAGACAAAACGCTGACAAATGCCGCCAACCTTACCAAGGACGATCAGCTCGCTGAATTTTGTAATTGGTTGCTCGATTTATAGGATAATTGACATGAGACAGCTCACGTTGTTTGAACATAAAATCGACAATCGCGAATACATCACACAAAATTTTTCGGCGGGCGGACTTTGTCTGGAAGAGGCGCGACTTGCACTCGAAAAAAAGTATACGTCGCTTTTGGAAGTCACAGAAAAATTCAACAGGCGCAGTGTAAGTTATCAGCTCAGCAAAAAAAATCCTCTGCACAGCTGGTTTAAGTATAAAGAGGGTTTCTCTGCTGACCTTGTGAATATTTTACTCGATGAAATGAAAATCCCGGCAGGAGATACGATTATGGATCCGTTCACAGGTTCGGGGACGACCGCGCTCGTCTGCCAAATGCGCGGAATTAATTTAATAGGTTGCGATATAATGCCCTTTGCTGGCGTCGCGATAAATGCTAAGTCAAACGTTCTGCGCTACGACCTCGCCGAACTTAAAACTTTGATTGAAGAATTTTCTTCGCTGGAAATGCCCGAAACTTATTCAAAGAGGACGCCTTACGTTACGATAACTTATTCGGCTTATCCCGAATTCAACGAGCGATTCATTCAATTCGTGACAGATTGGATTAAGGCAAGCAATTATTCCGACGAGCTGAAAAATTTGTTTACGCTTTGCGTTTTGAATTCGTTGGAGCGGTGCAGTTATACGGCAAAGGACGGGCAATATTTGCGATGGGATTCGCGCTCTGCCAAAGTGATTAAAGCAAATATTGAGCGTGAAAAACTCGGGCGAAAACTTTTGCCCGCTCATCAATGTAGGGACATTATCGAAAATTTTCAAGTTGCCGTTGCGGAAGAATTAAATCATGTTTTGGCGGATATAAAATTTGTTCGGTCGAATGCCTCCGAAAATTTTTCTGGCGGCGTTGACTTTACGGAAGGCTCTGCGTTGTTTAAATTGCCGAAGCTCAAAGACAACACTTTGGACGGCGTGATAACTTCTCCGCCCTATTGCAATCGTTACGACTACACGAGAATTTACGCACTTGAACTTGTTTATATGGGTTGCAACGAGGTCGACATTAAAAATCTTCGTCAAGCGTTGCTTTCCTGTACCGTCGAGAGTAAATCGAAAATATCTGTACTAATGAAATACTACGACAGAATTAACGCCTCCGATAGGTTCGCTTACATCCTCGGTAAGGTGAACTCCAACGCCGCGTTTCGAGAGATTCTGACGGCATTGGAGCAAAGGAAAAATTGTGGCGACTTGAATAATAACGGCGTCTTGCGCATGGTCGAAGGCTACTTCACGGAGCTTGCGTTCGTTTATGCTGAACTTTATCGCATTTGCAAGCGCGGCGCGAAAATTGCAGTTGTCAATGATAATGTTCGATATGGCGGCGAAATTATTCCCGTTGATTATCTGTCAACAAGTTTCGCTGAGCAATTCGGTTTCAAGCCCGTGAAAATTTATTGCTTGCGACAACAAAAGGGAAACAGCAGTCAGCAGATGAAAAAATTTGGACGAGAGGCTCTTCGCAAGAGCATCACGCTTTGGCAAAAATGAAGAGGTGAAGTAAATGTTGCTTGACGTAAAAAATTTGGCGGTGAGCTACGGGAAAAATCCCACGCCGACGATTGAAGGCGTGAGCTTCGACTTGAACGACGGAGAAATTTTAGCGATTGTCGGAGAGAGCGGCTCCGGCAAGACGACCGTTATCCGCGCGATTTTAAATGTTTTACCTGGCGGCGGTCACGTCTCGAACGGCTCGATGACTTTCGACGGCAAAAATCTTTTGGAGCTTGACGCGGGCGGCTGGCGAGCACTGCGCGGCAAAAATATTTCGATGATTTTTCAGGACAGCGGCAACATGATGAATCCCGTCCACACAATCGGCAAGCAGTTCGTCGAATACATTCAGGTGCACAGCGACCTTGACAAACGCGCCGCGTGGGATATGGCGATCGAAAAACTGGAGCTGATGAACTTGCCCAACCCCGAAAATATTTTGAACTCGTACACGTTTGAACTGTCGGGCGGCATGCGTCAGCGCGTGGGAATTGCCATGGCGATAACTTTTCAGCCGAAACTTTTGCTTGCCGACGAGCCGACTTCCGCCCTCGACGTGACGACGCAAGCGCAAATCGTCGGCGAACTGATGTTCATTACGCGCGGCTCCGGTGCGGCAATGATTATCGTCACGCACAATATCGGCGTCGCTTCTTATTTGGCTGATAACTTGATGGTCATGAGCGGCGGGCGTGTCGTCGAATACGGCAAGACCGACGACGTTATCAATCGCCCGCAATCTGAATACACCAAAACTTTATTGGCGAGCGTGCCGGAGATTGGAGGTCGCCGCTATGTCTGAGCAACGTGACGTTGCATCCAGTGAGCGTGATTCAGCATTAAAAATTTTTCAGCTCGTCGCCGCGATTGGAGGTAGTCGTTATGTCTGAGATAATTTTGAGCGTCGAACACGTCACGAAAAAATTTCCTGTCAGCGGCGGACGATTCTTGACGGCGTGCGATGATATAACTTTCAACGTGCGCAAGGGCGAGACCGTTGCTGTCGTCGGCGAAAGCGGCTGCGGCAAGACGACGCTCCTCAAGGCGATTATGAACATGCAGAAGCCTACGTCCGGCAAAATTATTTTCCACGGCGAAGACATCACGCAACTGACTGGCGAGGCGAAGCGGCAAAATTATCGCCACATACAAATGGTTTTCCAAGACCCGACCGCCGCCTTCAACCCGAAGATGAAAGTCCGCGATATTGTCTGCGAGCCGCTGATAAATTTTGATTTGATTGGCAAGGGCGAAGTCGATTCTAAGGCGCGTGAACTTTTGACGCAGGTTGACTTGCCCGCTGATTTTGTCGACCGCTATCCTAACAACATGAGCGGCGGTCAGCGGCAGAGAGTTGCAATCGCCAGAGCCCTTGCGCTTGAGCCGGAAATCATTGCCTGTGACGAGGCGACCAGCGCGCTTGACGTTTCCGTCCAAGACACTATTATCAAGTTGCTCGTCAAACTTCAGCGCGAGAAGGGAATCACGTACATTTTCATCTGCCACGACATGGCGTTGGTCAGCTTGTTCAGTCACCGCGTCGCCGTCATGTACTTAGGCAACATGATGGAGAAACTCGACGGCGATAAACTCAATCAAGCCCGCCACCCCTACACGCGCGCGCTCCTTAAGGCGGTCTTTTCAACTGACCAAGAAAAAAATCAGTACATTGGAATTTTGCCCGGCGACATTCCAAGCCCGCTGAACATTCCGAGCGGCTGCCCGTTCCAAAATCGTTGCGAATATTGTCAAGAACTTTGTCAACAGAAAAAGCCCGACTTCAGCGAGGTTGCGCCGAATCATTTTGTCGCGTGCCATTTCCCGTTGTAAAATTTTTTGTTCAATGTTGATTAAATCTCTGAAATATTTTAGACTATGCCGTAGCGTTTGATTAAAACGTTGCGGTCTAATTTTTTTGCGAAGGTGATTTTTTTGGAAACAATATGTATCGCAGTGGCAATCGGCGGGCTGATGATGTTTGCCTATCGCGGCTGGTCGATAATTTTAATTGCGCCGTTCTTCGCGATAGTAGCGGCTCTTTTGAGCGAATTTGGAATCATGCCGACCTACAGCGAACTTTACATGACGCGGCTGGCGGAGTACACGAAAACTTATTATCCGGTATTTTTGTTTGGGGCGGTGTTCGCGCGGCTCATGGAAAAGGGCGGACTTGCCTCGGCGATTGCGGGAAAAATAATTTCTCTGCTCGGCGAGACGCGAGCGGTCTTAGCGGTAATCCTCGGCTGCGCGGCACTAACTTACGGCGGGCTTAGCGTGTTCGTCGTGGCATTCGTCATGTATCCTTTTGGCGCGGAAATTTTCCGCAAGGCGAATATCCCGAAAAAACTTTTGCCGGCGACGCTGTGGATGGGAATATTTTCGTTCGCGATGGTCGCCATGCCTGGCACGCCGCAAATCCAAAATATTATTCCGTCGTCGTATTTCGGCACGTCGACATGGGCGGGCGTCGGACTTGGAATTTTCGCGACGATAATTTTTTTGGCGATAAGCATGGGCTGGTTGACGTTTCGCGCGAAAAAATTGCAGGCGGCGGGCGAAGGCTACGGCGAGGAAGTGGAAAAGAAACAGCGCAAGGACAGACTTTTGCCAGATTGGAAATTGGCGTTGGTGCCGCTTTTAATGGTCATCGTCCTCAACGTGATTTTGAGCAATCCGTTTCATTGGGCGTGGGGCTTTCATTGGGACGAGGCAAGCTTAGAAATTTTTGCACCGCTGAAGTTGAGTTTGCTGGCGGCAAGCGTCGGGAAAATTCAAGCTATCTGGTCAATCAGCGTCGCGCTTATCTTGAGTTCAATCGCGGCGGCTTACATTGGGCGCAGAAAATTTATGCACGGCAGAGAAAATTTTTTATCGACCGTCAACTATGGAGCGGTGTCTTCGTGCGCGGCGGTGCTGAACGTCGCGTCGGGTTTCGCGTTCGGCTCGGTTATGGTGAGTATGCCGGGCTTTTTGCCGATTAAAGAAATTCTCGTCGCGCTCGGCGAGAGTGCGGGACCATTAGTTTCGGCGGTCGTCACGACAAATATCATGGGCGGGATAACCGGTTCGGCGTCGGGCGGCTTGACGATTGCGCTTTCAATGCTCGGCGACACGTGGGCGCAAATGGCGGCGGCGCAAAATATTCCGCTTGAGGCGTTGCACAGAATCGTTGCGATTGCCTCCGTCGGGATTGATCCGGTGCCTCATTGCGGCGCGCTCGTTACGTTGCTTGCGATTTGCGGGCTTACTCACAAGGAGGCGTACTTTGACATTGTCGTTTTAATGGGGCTGAAATTTTTCGTACCGTTCCTTTGCGTTTTGTTCTACATGTTGACGGGCATTATCTGAAGTGGTTCCCCTTTCTTTCACTAGAAAGGTTTCAAAGAACTCTCCTCGTTTAATTTAGATTTTCTTATTGAACCTACTTTCTCTTTGCTTGTCCAAAGAGAAAGTAGCAAAGAGAAAAGACCCCTCGCGGGGGCGTTAGTCTTCAGCGTTCCAACGTTACAACTACCCTTACCGCTCGTGCGCCGCTGGAAAACATCCCTGTTTTCGCGCGGCGCAACGGCCGACGTCCTGTCGGCCGCAAATTACGTAGATTTCAATTTCGTAGATTTCAATTTCGTAGCGCAAGTTTTAATTCCCAACTGTTGAAAGGAGAGAAAAATTTCCATGGTGAATAAAAAATTGTTCGAGCGTCTGCAGAGATTCGACCGCGAACTTTGTGACTTGCTTAAAATTTCCCTTGACCGGCAACTTTACACGCTGTCGCTGATTCCCACGGACAGTGCCGCCTCGCCGCTGTCGCAATACATAAAGGGTAGCGCGATTGGCAACGATTTCATCGGGCAATTTTCCGCGCAACACTACAGCCAAATCGAACAGCTCGCCGTCAAAAGGTGCCGCGAAATTTTCGGCGCGGAGCACGCAATCGTTCGCACGGGCAACGCCGCCGCCGCCTCACGTGTCGTTTTGATGACTTTCGCTAAGGCGGGCGATAAAATTCTCTCGTTCAATCTGCGCAAGAGTGAATATTGTACCGGCGAACAGATGCGTTACGATTTTATAAAGTTCGCGGTGGAGCCGAAAAATTTCCGCATGAATTACGAGAGCGTGCGCTACTTGGCAATGCGTCACAAGCCCGCGCTGATAATTTATTCGCCCGTCAACTATCCACACAACATTGACTATAAAAAAATGCGCGCGATTGCTGACGAGGTCGGCGCGAATTTGTGGATTGACTTGGGGCAGAACGCCGGCTTGATTGCCGCGAAAAAAATTCCGTCGCCCGTGCCCTATGCTGACGTTGCAACTTTTTCGGCGAGCGACGCGCTTCACGGGCCGCAGAGCGGAATAATTTTATCGCGGAAAAAATTTGCGGACGCGCTGGAGCAAAAACTCATCGACACGGGGCACGTTTCGCTGAAAAAAAATGTGTTGGCGTCGCTGGCGATAACTTTCCGCGAAGTTGATTGCGAAGAGTACAAAGATTACGCCGAACAGATTTTGATTAACGCCCGCGCCTTGGAAGATGGCTTAAAAAAATCGGGCGCGGAAGTTTTAATCGCGCCGACGGAAAATCATTTAGTGCTCGTCAAGATAAGTCAGGACGGCAAGGAGCTTGAAAATAAACTTGGGCAGGCGGGCTTGCTAGTCAAGGCGGAAAAATTGATGACAACCGACGACAGCATAACTTATCCCGTGTTGAGATTGTCGAGCTTAGATCCGACGACGCGCGGCGTCAACGAAGACGAAATGTTCAAGGTCGGCGCGACGCTGGGAAAATTTTTGCAATCGCGTCAAGATTCGCAGGCGGCGGCGGGCGTGAACAAAGTTATTAAAAATATCGTGGAAAATTTGCCGCTGTTCTCCGAGGAGTGGATACCCGAAGCCGAAATAATCCGCGAGCGCGACCCCGAATTGATGATGAAGGCTTTGATTTACGGAATGTGAGCAAAAATTTTTTCCCGTCGAAAGGCGGGATTTTTTTTGTTATAATCGGCGCGGGAGGTTGAATCATGAGAAACGAGGCTGACTTTACAAATTACATTCAAAATCGTTTGGAGGCTGTCGAAATTTTTTCGGAGACGCAGAGCACGCGCAACGTTGAACTTGACGGCGCACTTAAAACCGCGTCGAAGAATCAGACGGGCAAGGCGGGCTATCCCGACCACATCGCGCTTGTCGAAGATTTTGTTTTGGTCATGGAAGATAAATCCGACCGCTTGAAATTAATTCTGCGCGACGGCAGCGAAATTTCTCAAAGCGTCGACGCCACGCAAAATTACGCGGTCAACGGCGCACTTTTCTACGCGCAAAAAATTATCGACGGCACCCGCTACAAAAAAATTTTCGCGTTCGGCAATGTCGGCGATCGCAAGCACCACATTATCCAGCCCGTTTTCATCGACGGCGACAGAAATATCAAGGTCTTGCCCGAAGTCGACACGTTCAAAAATTTTACGGCGGAGAATATCGACGCCTATTATCGGCGCATGGTTTTGGGCGAAGAATCCGCAGAGGAAATCGAACTCAAAAAAATTCTCCGGCAAGCTGAAACTTTGCATGAACATTTGCGCAATTACGGGCAGCTCGGCGAGGACGAAAAGCCGCTGGTTGTCTCCGCGATTCTGCTTGCGCTTGCTGAAGGAAAAAATTTCAACGTCGCGCAACTCACCGGCGACAAAATTAACACCGACGGCGAGAAAATTTTTTATCACCTTAAAAATCACTTGAGCCGCGCCAACGTCCGCCCCGAAGTCAAAAAGGAGCGCGTCCTTAGTCAATTCGGCTTGATTAAAGACCGCCCGCTACTTAACACCGTCAATCAAAATCTCGGCAAAACGCCGCTGAAATTTTTTACGGAATTCATTGCCAAAAATATTTTCGACGCGGTCGTCAACAATTCGGCGGAAGATTATCTCGGCAGGTTTTACGGCGAATTTATCAGCTACAGCGGCGGCGACGGTCAAAGTTTGGGCGTCGTGCTCACTCCGCGACACATCACCGAACTTTTCTGCGAACTCGTCGACCTCAAGCCTGACGACGTTGTCTTCGACCCGTGCTGTGGGACGGGGAGTTTTCTTATCGCCGCAATGAGCCGCATGCTTAAAGACGCCGCCGATTATCAGCGCAAACTTATAAAGCAAAAACAAATTCACGGCATCGAAGCCCGCGAGGATATGTTTTCTATCGCTACGACAAATATGATTCTGCGCGGCGACGGTCAAAGTAATTTGCTTTGCGGAGATTTTTTCGAGCACGAGGCGGACGACTTGCAAATAGAAATCGGCGCGACTGTCGGCTTGATGAATCCGCCCTACTCACAAGCTAAGAACGCCGCGACCGCGCACCTGTCCGAACTTAGATTTGTCCGTCACCTGCTTGAGTCCGTTAATCGTGGCGGGCGCGTGGCGGTTATCATTCCCGTTTCCGCCATGATTGGCAAGACCCGCGACGATAAAGTTGTCAAGGGCGACATTCTCCGCAACCACACGCTCGACGGCGTCATCAGCCTCAACAAAAATACTTTCTACGGCGTCGGAACGGTGCCTTGCATTGCAATTTTCACGGCGGGCGAACCTCACCCGAAAAATAAAATCGTCAAGTTCATAAATTTTGAGGACGACGGCTACGAAGTTAAAAAGCACGTCGGGCTTGTCGAAACCGAACGCGCCAAGGATAAAAAATTTTATTTGCTGGACTGCTGGCGCGGCAAGATTAAAGACGCCCCGTCAAAGTTCATGGTCGAAACGACGATTGAGCCGGCTGACGAGTGGCTCCATTCCTTCTACTACTACAACGACGAACTGCCCGCCGATAACGACCTTGAAAACACCGTCGCCGATTATCTGACCTTTGAATTCAACATGATTGCTCACGGGCGCGATTATCT
>JAFPVP010000126.1 GCA_017412925.1 Selenomonadaceae bacterium | reverse complement strand
TACGTGCCGACGCGCGTTTTCAAGGTCTTCACCTCTCACTTGAAAAAAAATCTACGGTGCACCGAGCCTCAAAGCGAAACGTTGTTTCGCCTACATCGAACAACTTTTTGATTACCCGTCGGCGGTGCGTAAGATTATGTATTCTTTGCCTTCAAAAGTACGAAGTGTCATTTTCGACGCCAGCTTTTTCGAGAAAACCATAAAAAAAGTTCGCAAGCTGTTTTTTTTAGCTCACGAACTATTTTTTTGCTCAAAGTAACTTTTAAGGCAAATCTTCCTGCGTTTCGTAAATTTTAACCAGCATGTCCATGCCCGACGCTTCCAAAACCTCTTTAATCATGCCGCTCGCGCCGAATAATACAAAATTTTTCTTGGAACGCTTCGCTTGCTTCGCCAAACGCAACAAAATTCTCAAGCCCGCGCTAGAAATGTAGTTCATCGCCGTCATATCCAACGCAATTTTATCATTTTCTTGCAGAACGGCGGCTCCAGCTTTTTCCGCTTCGGGTGCTGTCACCGTGTCGAGGCGTCCGATTATCGAAAAGACCTTCCAATCGTTGTGATTCGTGCTTTTAAAGTCAATTTCTGTGCTCATTTGCATTTCTCCTCCATAATTTCCAAATTTCTCGCGGCAGCTACCGAATTCAAGTCCGCAGAATCAAGTTCCCTGTCAAATTCGCGCTGAACTTTCCTTTCCAACAAAATTCTGCGCAATAATTCTTCACGAACTCGGCTCAAGCTCGCAAGTTTTATTTTTTTCAATTCCTCCTCCACGTTCATAACAAACCCTCCTTACTTTCCGAGAGGTTCATTCCCAATTTCAAATGATTGCAGAATAATTCGCCGTCGCGACCAAAATGATACGTCATCTCATCGAAAACGCGCCGCATAAACGAAATTCCAAGCCCGCCGACCTTCGCAGACTCCAAATCAGAAGTTTTTTTAACGTCTTGAATGTTTGTAAGCGGATTAAACGGTACGCCGCTGTCTTTAAGCTCGATAAAAAAGTGTTCTGCCTCGCGATACGCACGAATTGATATTTCTCCACCTTGTTTTTCCGAATAAGCGTAGTTGATGACGTTCGCCGCCGCCTCCTCGAAGCCCAATTCCAAATAAATCTGCCGATTTTCCGGAACGCCGGCTTTTTCTGCCTCCTCCATTACGAAATCAAGCATTGAATAATAATCTTCGCGCGTCGCAGGAAATTTTTTCCAATGCATTATATCACCTCCGTTCAGAAACGTAATTAGGCACGTCCATATCAATCGGAACGCCCATAGCCTTTTCCAATTCCGCTTTCGCCAAATAATAGCTGTAAAGAGCCGAAAAATAATTTGTGCGGGCTTGCGTGAGCTTTTCTTGAGCGTCGATTACCTCTAAATTAATGCCAACGCCTTCAGTATAACGAATTTGCGCCAAATGATAATCTTCCTCCGCACGGGCAACCGCTATTTGCGTCGTGGAAATGTTTTCTTCGGCGGTTCGCAGGTCGATATAGGCGTTATGAACTTCAAGATGAATCGAATCGGCAAGTTGAGTTGCAATCGACTGAGTTTTTCTTAACCGCGCGCGCATTTCATTAACGCTGGCACTCGTTATGCCGTTATCGAAGATATTCCATTGCAAATTCAACATTGCTTGCCAATTTCGGCTCCCGTCCGACTTAAAAATCCTGTCACTTTCCGCAGTTTTGCTTAGCGAGGCGTCAATCGTCGGTTTTCTGCCGGCTTCGGCAATTTTTATCCCCGCTTCAGCCTGCTTTATCGAATATTCCGCCGAAAAATAATCCGGACGATTTTCCAGCGCATATTCAACGCAACTTTCCTCCGTCGGCTCGTAAGTCGTGTAATTTGTCTCGTCATGGATTAAAAGCGGCGTTTCAGTTGGAAAACCGATAATATTATTCAAATTCGCCATAGATTTTTCGTATTCGCCCCGCGCAGTCACATAATTTTGTTTCGCATCGGCTAAAGAAACCGTCGACGCCAAAATATCGGACTTAGCAACGATGCCTTCGCGATAACGAATCATCGATTTATTCAAATGCTCCTGAAAAGCGTTGACTTCTTCCTCGCGGACTTTCATCATGTCGCGACAACGCAAAATTTCGTAATAAGCCTGCGTCGTTTGAAGTTTAATTTCCTGTTTGGTGTCTTCAAGGTTCAATTCGGCAGAATCGAGCGCGTATCTTGTTTGTCGCCGCTGATTTTTCAATCGCCCGCCCTGATAAATTGGAATTGAAAGCGTTAAACTGTTTGTAAAATCGTTACCGGTTTGCATTGGTGAGCCGCCTGTACTATTTCCATAACGTTGACCGGAAAAATTATAACTCAAGGTCGGTCCAGATTGACGCCGCGCATTTTTGTATTGCCAAAGCGCAACTTCGCGGTCTTCGAGGCTCTGCGCGATTGTCTGATTATTTTTCAATGCCAATTCGATACTTTGCGCCAAATTCAGCGCAACAACTTCCGATTCAGCCGCATAAGCCGTACTCATCGCCGAAATCATCAGCGCGATTAGGAATTTTTTCAAGCCAATCGCCTCCTCGCCAATTCACACAAGATTTCAAGCTCCGATTTGCCGTCGATTGAAATCTCATCGAGAAATTTATCGACTGCCGCATAAATTTTCGGCAACTCGGTCGGAAAAATTCTTTGGCAGTAGAATTGCAATCGCCCCGTGCATTTTGAGCCGCCTTTTGCCAGTCCGAAAAATAATCTCTGCCTGTCAGCGTCAAAATTCCCGAACGCGGCGATTTGTCCTAAACAATCCGCTAAAATTTCGTCGAGCGCGTGATTTTTCATGCCGCCGAACAGTCGTAGCGTTTCATAATGCGCTGATTCGTGCCGAAGTCGCAATGCGTGCGATTTTTTCAGCCAATCTTGCTCCGTCAGCGATAATTTTTCTGCAGGGACGTTGCTGTAGGGTGCGCGATTGAGCAAAATTATTCTGTGCGGCTCGTCGTTAATCTTCGCGGATATCGTGAAGGCGTTTACCGTTTCCGGCAAAATTTTTTTCTCGCGATTCACGAGCCACGCCGCCAAAATTGTAAAGTCGTCGTGATTTTCCGTGTCGATTACCGGCAATTTCCCCGCCAAAGTTTGTGCGAATGAAATTTTTATCGTGCCGCGCAGATTTAATTCCCTGCCGTAAAGTTCCGACAAGAAATTTATTGCGTCGTCTTGAGTTTCGCGCCATTTGACTAAAAATTTTTCGTCGGCAAGCGGCAAATTCGGCAAAATCTGTGGAACTTCGTAGCAATGCGCAAAATATTCTTCAACCGTCATTTTTTTCACCTCCATTCCATTTCAAAGCTAACATTGTTATATCATCGGATTGTTCAGCGTCGCCCGCGTGAATTTTTATCGCTTTGCGCAGATTTTCAAGCAAAATTTCAAGCGACTCCGATTTATCCTCGCCGTTAAGAACTTCGCGCAGATAATTTTCGCCAAATAATTCGCCGGCAGTGTTCATAGCCTCCGTTACGCCGTCGGTGTAAAGGAAAATCATATCGCCCGCCGACAAATTAATTTTTTTCTGCGGAAAAGGAACATCCTCATCAATTCCGAGCATACAACTTTTGCCCACGTCGAGATATTCAAATTTATTTTCGCGGTAGACAAGCGGCGCATTGTGTCCGGCGTTCACGTAAATAAATTCGCCCGTCTTTAAGTCCAACATTCCCATAAAAACCGTTACGAAAAGCATTTCATCGTTATTTTTGCAGAGTTGTTGATTAGCGAGCGTCATTACCGCAGAAAAATCGTCGGGAGTCTGCATTGAGAGCGCGAAGTTTTGCAAAATTGTCTTTGAAATCGCCATAAACAGCGCGGCAGGCACGCCTTTACCGGAAACATCAGCGATTGTTATGACTAAATGATTTTCATCGAGCATATAAAAATCGTAAAAGTCGCCGCCGACTTCTTTTGCCGCGTTCATCGTCGCATAAATTTCAAAATTTGCGTGGTTCGGAAAGTCATGCGGCAACATACTTTGCTGAATATTCGTCGCGACGTTCAATTCTGTAGAAATCCGCTCGTTTTCGGCAGTTTCTTTCGCTAAATTCGCCATATAAATTTTAAGTTCGTAAGTCATGGCGTTAAAGCACGTTGCAAGGTGTTCTATCTCGTCGCCCGTGTGAATATCAATTTTTTTGTCAAGATTGCCGCTAGAAATTTCGCGCACACCGTCTGAAAGTTCATGAATCGGCTTGACAATCGATTTAGTTACTCTTTTGCTGAGAATTAAAACCGCCGCCAATAAAATAACGAACGCAACCGCCATAATCGGCAGCAATTTGAGTGAAAAACTTTCCGTCCGGCTGATAAAATCTTCTGTTTGACGGTCGATTGACAATGCAACAGCGTCTGCAGGTGCAGTAATCTCCGAAATTTTTATCAACGCGCCAAAACGCCAATCAACGCTTTTTAATGGCTCAAATGCCAAGATGTATTCTTCGCCGTCCACCGTAACGAGCATTAAACCTTTTTCGCCGCGTGACATTTTATCCGCCGCCGATGCCAAACTTTGCTCCGAACTGGCTCTCAAGTCCGGAAATCCATCCTTAACTGCCAAATCGCCGCTGCTTTTCTGCGAAACTATCACTTGCCCGCTATCATTCATCAAAAAACAAAAGCCGCTTTCGTCAATCGACCTGTTCAAGTAAACTTCGGCAACATCTTCGACAAAAAAACCCATTCCAGTTACGCCAATGAATTCACCGTTCACATTTATCGGCGCGGAGCAAACAACTATCGGATCATTGTCGGTTGTGCTCATATTCAGCATTGTGTCGCTAAAAACGACGTTATTTTTTTCTTTGGGATTTTTGTACCATGTCCGGTTAAGAAAATCGAATTCGATATAGGGATTTGGGTTTTCAAAGTAATCAACGCGCATGTCGTCTTCGCCGGTGTCGACGATAAGTCCGAATCCGTCCTCAAAAACGGCATAAACTGAGCAATCAATCGCATAAGACAGCGCGGTATTCTTCAAATTGTTTTGGATATTCGCCGCCATAGCAATTTTTCCGCGCAAATTGTCGAGATTATTGACTGCGGAAGGTGTAAGTATAAGTGCTAATGACCAACCGTCCTCCATTCTTTCGGAGTGAATCAATTCTTTTGGAGAATAATTTTCCTGCGCGGATAAAATATCTCCCGCGTTTTCAGAGAGCCTTTTGGTATTGGCGGCTATTCTCTTGAAAATCGTGTCCATCGTTCCAACTTTTTCATGAACGAGTTGCGTAAGATGTTCTTTTTCGCGCTCCGATATCCAATTCGTTACATTTTCGCGCGTTGAGCTGCCGAGTTCTTCGCCCATTGCTCGCATTTTGTCTTCAGTCGTAAAAATCCCGCCCAACGCCAGAATACTCGATAAAAGCAACGTTATTGCGCTGACGAACAGGAAAAAGCGCAGGACGCGACGAGTTATATCCATTTTTCCGCGTCCGAGCATTAAATTCCACAAATTTTTAAGCCACATCGTGTCCCGACCCTCTTCAAATGTAATTATGATAGCTTGAAATTAGAAAAAAGCGAGACCAACTCTCTAGCCTCGCTAAAAAAAATCAAATCGCTTCATTTTGAAATCGGACAGTCGAAAAATTTTTCTTGAAATGAAGGACAGGGCAAGCAACGACGTTCATAACAGCAACCTTTGCATTGCGACGGGCGATTTTCTTCCATTGCGCGTAATTTTTCCAACGCAGGAGATTTTTCCCAATAATCAGCGATTGAAGTTGCTTTTTCGGCGGAAAGAAGACTGCACGGAGAAAATTTTCCGCTCGCCGTAATGCAAAAATGATCTCGTCCCGCCGTGCACCCGCGATATATGCCGCGATTGGCATTTCGTCTGACATCTTCGCCGCAAATGAAAGCCCTAAGCACGGAAAAACACGGATCAACCGACAAAATCATCTGCGAGGAAGTTTTTTCGTAGTCGTCGATAAAATTCGCGGTCTGTTCCAAAGCTTCACGGCTCGGAGCAGATTTTTTTACGTCGTGCGGTTTCATGCCGGTTATCATCAATTCTTTCACGCCTAAAGACTCGGCAAGCTCCACTTTCTGCTTAAGTTCGCGGAAATTTTCGCCGTCCATGAACCATTTCGCCCGAACGTCAGCAAATTCGAGTTCCTGCAAAATTTTCAGCGCGGATTCGTTTTCAATCGCTACTATAAATTCATTCGCGCCCTCGTTTATCATCTCTTTTAGTCTTTTGCGAGTAACTTTGCCGGTTATTTCAATCGAAGCGAAAAGCTCTGCCTCTTTGCACTCCGACAACAAGCGGTCAATGTGTTCGTAACCCGCCACGTCGCCCAAAAAATGTATCCGACGAACTCTGTTGTATTCGCAATCGTAAAGATACTTCATCGCCGTGCCAATCGGCAAAATATTTTCCTCGTCATTCAAAATAAATTCGACATAATGCGGACGGTCGAAATTTTTAAAATACCAGTGAATGATCTGCGGCGATTGTTCAATATAAGCCTTCGCCTCGATGATTTTCCCGTCCAGAAAGTTCAATTTGAAGTATTGAATTTGCGTTTGAATGAATGGGTCGGCATCTGGCGGAATTTTTATCCAACGCCTTAGCCCGTCGCCCTTCGACTTCAAGCACAAACCCATTTCCTCAAGCTGTGTTATATATCTTTCGACAATAACGGGGTGATAAAGACTTACCGATATTTCTATGCTAATTTTCTCCGAAATAAAATCTTCGCCTAAATCAAAGCCCAATGGAAGGTAGTTTTGCTCGTTCCACATCTTAATTATTTTCCCTAACGCCTCAAAGTCGCCTTTCCAATTCATTTCGGCTAAAAACTTGCAAATATTTTCTCGCCCGACTTTATGAACTACCACACGCACAGCTTCAAGTTCGCCGCGAAAAGACATATCGCCGATGTACTTTAGATATGCTTTGGGCGGCAACTTTTTTATCAGCTTTATCAAAGGTGCACGAAATTTCTCGGCTCTTTCTTTGCCTAAAAACGACGGGAGATTTTCGTCAAACATTTTTTTATAAGTGTCGAGATCTAAATTTGGAGTAAATCTGAAATAAAAGAACGGCTCTATTTTTTTTGTCGTCGCAAATTGTTCGTAATCCAATTCATGCCACATCGGACTCGGTAACGCTTTGTTTTTCACGTCGAGCAATATTATATAGTCTACATATCGCGCTTCTTTACCCAATCTGACTTCCAGCACTGCGACATATGTGTTTTTTTCGCCGTATTGCGCCTCGATATTGTCGAACGCGGCAAGACACTTGTCATCAATAAGCTCCGGTATATGGTGGCGGCGAAGATGAGCTATTAATTCCTTTGTTTTTATCTTACGCGCCATATTTATCGCCCTCTGCATCTTTTTCAGACAAAATACCTACTTTTTTAGCGAGGTCAAAAATTTCTTTCTGACTTTTGCTCGTCATAAACGTTTCTCGCTCTTTTTCCGTCAATTTCGATAACGGCTCCAATAATGACAACGATAACTCCGACTCGTGATGATTTTTCCAATGTTCATTCGCCAATTCCGTCGCGGTCAAATTAAAAAAATCTTTACCTTCGTCGCAATCTTCACGAAAGCAATTTCCATGTTCAAATTCCGCTCGCGCTGCGCAACCGCCGCGACAAATGAAACAATACGGACACTTAACGCATTTTTCCATTAAATCGGTCGTGCGAGTTAGCCATTTCGATTTTTCAAAATTAAACATGAATCGTTTCGAGCTTTTATCGACGAAGCCGACGACTTTATCATCTTTGCCGACGAAATCCCAACACGCATATACATTTCCAAACGGGTCTACCACCAACATTCCTTGCTCCGAACCGCAATATATCGGCGAGAAACCTCCGTAAGTTTTCTTTTTAAAGAGGTCGGTAATAGACGCATGGTTTATTCCGTATTCCCTCTTCACTTTGTATATTTCTTGAGTTGTAAGGCCGATTTTCTCAAGCTCGCGTAATATGTCAAAGTCTGTGACGTTATTTTTTGGATTAATGTCGTCATTTGTCGCCTTGAAATAGTACTCGAAATTATTTTTGTCGAGAAAGCCGCGAGTCTTTAGGTCGTCAATCAAATTTTTAATGCCGTGAAGATTTTCGCGTCCGACGTTCACGCGCATATCGATTTTTATTCCGCGTTCCAGTGCCAGATTGATATTTTTTAAAATTCGCTCGTAAGTTCCCACGCCGCTTTTATGTATTCTGCGCCTGTTGTTAATTTCGCCCACGCCGTCAATCGTTATCTGCAACTTTTCAAAATTAAACTCCGTCAAAAAGTCGAGATAGCTTTCAAGGTCGTAACCATTGGTTATAGTTTCCGATTCCATATCGAGTTCGCGACAACGCTCGGCGATTTTGCGCACGACGGGCAGATTTTCTTTCAAAAACGGCTCGCCGCCATAAAATGTGCAATGTTTTACAACAAAGCCGCGTTCCTTATAATTTTTCAGCGCAGAAAAAACCGCGTCAATCATTTCGTCCGTCATGGTATAACTTAACCAATTTTGCCCTCTGCTCAAACGATGCTGTTCGTAGCAATACGGACAACGGAAATTGCAATCATACGTCGGCATTATTACTAATCCGACTGAGATTCGGCCGAAAGTCATCTTGTGAATTCGCGACAATAATTTCATGTCCGCTACTTCTGCCGTTTCATTTCTGTCGGTTATGTGTCCGCGCAGGAGCAATCGCTCCTTAAGTTCCGCCGGAAGGTCTGAAAATTTCCCCGTCGTTATTTTTTCCGCATCTTCTTTGCTTACAATGTCAAATGCGCTATAAAGTCCGTTTATCAATAGTGAATTTTCTTCGAGCGGCAAAATTATTTCATATGTACTGACTCTCATCAGGCGACGCTCCCCCTTTCAATTAATTTTCCTCCGAAGAGGAGCGGGGCGTATTGATTTTTTAGGGCATCGCCCCGCAAACGTGTTAATTCTTCCCCTCACCGGTGTTGCGTGAGGTTTTTAGCTACCGTGCTACCCTTTTCAGGGCGTTCGGCGTCCTGTATTCGTGCGAGGAAAGCCTTCGCTTGTTCGCAATTGTTTTTGCCGAGAAATTCAATTAGCAATGGTTGTCGGCCCAGCAAGACCCGCTTTGAGCCCTGCAGGGACCACCAAACCAATCGCCACCGGCGGCTTTTTTGAGATTTTCGCCGTCAAGTTCGACGTCCTGCAACTGCGCGAGGTAAGCTTCCGCCTGTTCCAAAGTCAGTTCGATACCTTCGGTTTTGGCGAGTTCGATGATTTGTTCGGGCGTTTCGCACTTCTGCGCCTTTTCAATCAGTTCCTTCGATGGCATTTTCTTTTCTGCCATTTAAAATTCCTCCTAAAAATTAAAATAATGGTTAACACGGGCGTTTAAGAGCCGCCGCTCAAATCCATACGCATCACCCCTTTCAAGGTCAGGTGTTTTTAATGCGTTAAGAACTTCCGTCTGTTACCATGCCATCTTTTGAATGCACGGTTGACGCAAAGGCCCCTCACCATCATCCCAACGGCACAGAGCGCCACCGGCGGCTTTTTTGAGATTTTCGCCGTC
>JAFPVP010000125.1 GCA_017412925.1 Selenomonadaceae bacterium | reverse complement strand
TAAATCGTAAAGCTGCAAAAACGTATGATCGTGGCAAGCGTGCTCCTGAACCTATTAAACGAAATCGGAAGAACAAGGAACCAGTGTCCTTGAAGCATGCGGACAATTAAATTGAGTCATACTAGGATAATAACGATACCTTTGGCGAAATCAACCCAGGCGATTCTATGCACCGAACATCACGCTTTCAAAGTAAAGCCCGCAACGCGCTAGAAAATATCGCTCGTTCTCAACCAAAACGCGGTCGGGAAAATCTTTGTCCAAAAATAAATTGTTCGGCAACTCGACCGGCTCGCGGAAGTAAAGATAACTTGAGCCCTTCATCAGCGTCAGGCGGTGTTCGCTGTTAATGTGCCGCCCCGCCTCCTTTAGGATTTGATACGGGTAAAGCTCGGCAAGGCACTCCATGAGCGCGACGTACCGATTTTTTTCATTGGCAAAGGGACCGTAGCGTTCGCCCTCCAGCACGAAAAATAAATTCCCGAAAACTTGCGGCTCGGCTAATCTGCGACCGGTGGCGTGCGGCAGAATGACGGAAGATTTTTTCGGCGAATGCACTTCCATTGCGTCAAGCGTCGCGAGCATTTCTTCAATCGTCTGGTTCAAATGGAGCACGGGCTTTGAATTGGAATTGGAAATCGGGAGCTGCTGACTAGTAATCAGCAGCTCGGAAAGTTCGACGCGCATTTGAATATTTCGGACGTTCGCGCGGCTGAAGATTAATTTTATCGCCTTGAGAATTTGTTGCGGCGTACGGTTTGTTTCCAGATAAATTATCGGCGCGATTCGTCGCGGGCTGGTCATGTCGATTGTATTTGTCCGCAAGAAAAGTATTCGCGTCGGGTCGGTTGAGCACAGGCTGTTAATCGTGTCGGGGAATTCGGCATAAAGACACTTGACCGCGATAAAAAAAAGTTCTTGCCACGAACTCACGGGCACTCGCTCTTGAAAATAAATCAGCGCGACGGGCACTTCGTCATCTTTTATATCTTGCGACTTCGCGTTCAAGTCGAGGATTCTTCCGGTCGGCAAAAGTCTCACTCCTTTTCAAGTTCTTTTCATGATGATTATAATCAATCGCCGCAAGAATTGCAAAAAAATTTTTGGTTGTGTATCATAGGGCTAAAATAAATTTGGAGGGAGAACCCATGATAAAAAAGGGAATAATTTTGGCGGGCGGTTCGGGCACGCGGCTCTATCCGCTAACCGAGGTCGTCTCGAAACAATTAATGCCGGTGTTCGATAAGCCGATGATTTATTATCCGCTGTCGACGTTGATGTTGGCGGGCATTCGAGAAATTTTAATCATCACGACGCCGCAAGACAGTCATTTATTTCAAGCCTTGCTCGGCGACGGTTCACAACTCGGCTTGAAAATTTTTTATGCCGTACAACCGAAGCCCGAAGGTTTAGCGCAAGCATTTTTAATCGGGGAAGAATTTATCGGCGGCGAAGGTTGCGCATTAGTTTTGGGCGACAATATTTTTTACGGCTCGGATTTTGCAAAGTTGGTTCAACGTGCGGCGGCTCATGACGAAGGCGCAACAGTTTTTGCTTACTACGTCAATGACCCGCAAAATTATGGCGTCGTCGAATTCAATCGCGAAACTGGGCAAGCGGTTAGCTTGGAAGAAAAACCTAAAGAGCCTCGCTCGAATTATGCCGTGACGGGATTATATTTTTATGATAAAAATATTGTCGACGTTGCCAAATCGATTAAACCTTCGGCTCGCGGCGAATTGGAAATTACCGACGTGAATAAAATTTATTTGGAGCGCGGCTCGTTGCGTGTGGAAAAAATGCGGCGCGGTTATGCTTGGCTCGACACCGGCACGCATGAATCACTTTTACAAGCGGGCGCATTTGTCCACACCATTCAGACGCGGCAAGGTTTAAAAATTTCTTGCATTGAGGAAATTGCCTACCGCATGAATTACATTGACGAGGCGCAACTTTTGAAACTCGCCGAGCCTCTCGCCAAGAACGATTACGGAAAATATTTGCAGAGACTTGCGCGGCACGGGAAATAATTTTTACTCAGCCAAAAGTTTCTCGAAGTCGTCTTCGGACAAAATTTTTATGCCGAGCTCTTGCGCCTTCGTGAGTTTGGAGCCGGCCTTATCGCCGACGATGACGTAATCGGTGTTCTTGCTGACCGCGCCCAAGACGCGTCCGCCGCGCGCCGTGATGAGTTTGCCCGCTTCGTCGCGCTTATACTTTTCCAGCTTGCCGGTGAGGACGAAATTTTTTCCCGCGAACGCCGAGCCCTCGGCGAAAACTTTTTTCTCCTGCTCCACCGTCAATCCCATTTCAGTCAACTCCTTCAGGATTTTGAGATTGTCCGCGTCGTCAAAAAATTCTCTGACGCGCCGCGCGGTGACCGCGCCGATGTCCGAGACCTGCTCAAGTTCTTCGACCGTCGCCGCGGAAAGTTTTTCAAGGCTGCCGAAATGCTCAAGCAAGTCGCGAGCCGCCGCGCTGCCCACGCCGAATATCCCCAAGCCCGTCAAAAGTTTTGCGGGCGAATTTTTTTTGCTATCTTCAATCGCCGCCAAAATTTTATCGGTATTTTTCTCACGCCCAAAAATTTTTTGTTCAAGCAAATCTGCGCGGCGGTCACAAAGTTTGTAAATGTCAGCAATGTCACGTACAAAGCCCGCCTCAATCAATTTCGGAATGGAAGTTTCGCC
>JAFPVP010000124.1 GCA_017412925.1 Selenomonadaceae bacterium | reverse complement strand
TACGACCGTCACCAACAATTCCAAGCGACCGTGGCTGTTCTTCTACGTCTACGATTCCAACGATTCTAAGCTCATGTACACCTACAGCATTCAAAGCAACGTGCTTGACAAAACCGCCAAAGACTACGGCAAGGCGGCGGAAGATTTCTTTAAGCAATTCGACACCACCGCCAAAAGAAATTTGAGCAAGGAAGAGCGCAGGGAGCTTGAAGAGAAACAGAAGGCGGCGCGAAGTTACAAGCGTCACGTCGAAAAAGTTACGTACAAGACAGGCAAAGACAAACTCGACATGGTTCGCAAAAAATAATTTCATACGAAAATTTCGGCGGACGACTCCAAAGAGTTGCCCGCTTTTTTTGCGGCATTGACAAAAATCTTTCCGCAGATAAAATACTTTCAAACACGAACAGGAGGCGAATCATTTTGCTTGACATAAAAAATTTGCGCGTCAAGGCGGGCGATAAAGAAATTCTGCGCGGGCTGAACTTGAGCGTTGCGAAGGGAGAAGTTCACGTTATCTTGGGACCGAACGGCTCCGGCAAGTCGACGCTCATGAACGTTATCCTCGGTCACCCGAAATATCAAATCACGGGCGGCGAAATTTTTTTTGAGGGCGAAGACTTAAACGCGCTGAAAACTTTTGAGCGGGCGCGGCGCGGCATTTTTTTATCCTTCCAAAATCCTGAAGAAATCCCCGGCATCACCGTTGAAAATATGTTGCGCACGGCTAAGCAGTCGATCACCGGCGAGAAAATTAAAATCCTAAAATTTCATAAAGAACTGCTCGCGCTCATGAAGGAGTTGCAAATCGCGCCCGAATACGCAAACCGCTATATGAACGTCGGCTTCAGCGGCGGCGAAAAGAAACGCAACGAAATTCTCCAGCTCCTTACGCTTAATCCCAAGCTCGCCCTGCTTGACGAAACTGACAGCGGACTTGACGTTGACGCGGTGGAAATTGTTTCGGCGGGCGTCGCCAAATTCCACAACGCCGAAAATTCCTGCATAATCATCACGCACAACGCGCAGATTCTTAAGCACTTGCCAGTTAATCGCGCACACATTTTTTTGAACGGGCGGATTGTAAAGAGCGGCGGCGCGGAACTCGTCAACGAAGTTTCAGAGCACGGCTACGCGCCCTTCGAGGTTTAGTCATGAAAAAGCAACGTGACGTTGCATCCAATGGTCGCGATTCAACGTTAAAAAAATTTTCAGCTACTAACCGCGCTCGAACGTTACGAAAAATTTTTTGAGAGGGCAACGTATGAAAAATTATATTCAAGATATTGAGCGGGCACTGTACGACGTGCGCGACGCCGATAAATCAATTTACAAATCGGACGCGGGCTTGACGGAGGAAATTATCCGTGACATTTCCGCGCGAAAAAAAGACCCGCCGTGGATGCTGGAGTTTCGATTAAAGTCGCTGGAAGTTTATAAAAAAATTTCGTTGCCGACGTGGGGACCGGACATCAGCGCACTGAACATGGACGAGATTGTCACCTACGTCAAGCCGAACGCCGCGCAGGTTTCCGATTGGTCGCAGGTGCCCGACGAGATTAAGAAAACTTTCGACAGGCTGGGCATTCCCGAAGCGGAGAAAAAATCGCTGGCGGGCGTGGGCGCACAATACGATTCGGAGGTCGTTTATCACAGCATACAGAAGCGGCTGACGGATTTGGGCGTCGTCTACACCGACATGGAGACCGCACTCGTCGAACACGAAGACCTTGTCCGCGAATATTTTATGACGCTCGTCCCGCCCAAAGACCACAAGTTCGCCGCGTTGCACGGAGCGGTTTGGTCGGGCGGCAGTTTCGTCTACGTGCCGGCGGGCGTCGACGTGAAAATTCCGTTGCAGTCTTACTTCCGACTGAACGCGGCGGGCGCAGGGCAATTTGAGCACACGCTGATAATCGTTGAGCCTGGCGCGAAGTTGCATTTTATCGAGGGCTGCTCCGCTCCAAAATACAACGTCACGAACTTGCACGCGGGTTGCGTCGAACTTTTTATCAAGGAAGGCGCACGGCTCCGCTACTCCACGATTGAAAATTGGTCGCGCAACATGATGAACTTAAATACCAAACGCGCGCTCGTCGAGAAAAACGCGCTGGTTGAATGGGTCAGTGGCTCGTTCGGCTCGCATGTGTCGATGCTTTATCCTTGTAGCGTCCTGCACGGCGAAGGGGCTCGCGCTGAATTTACGGGCGTGACGTTCGCGGGCAAAGGACAAAATCTTGACACGGGCGCGATTGTCGTGCACGCCGCTCCGAACACTTCCGCCAACATAAACACGCGAACAATTTCAAAGTCGGGCGGCGCGGCAACTTATCGTTCGGCGGTCAAAGTCACGAAGAACGCGCCGTTCGCCAAATGCTCCGTGAACTGCGAATCGCTCATGCTCGACGACGAATCGCGCTCGGATACCTTGCCCGTCATGGACATTGAAGGCGACGAGGCGGACATCGGGCACGAGGCAAAAATCGGGCGCATTTCGGAGGAGGCAGTGTTTTATTTAATGGCGCGGGGCATTTCGGAGGCGGAGGCGCGGGCAATGATAGTTCGCGGGTTCGTCGAGCCGATAGCAAAGGAATTGCCGCTGGAGTACGCCGTGGAAATGAACAACTTGATAAATTTGGAGCTGGAAGGTCAGCTGTAAAAACTTTTTCGTCGACTAAAACAGTCGGCGTTTTTTTTGTTGACGGCAAGCAATTTTCTGATAAAATCGTCTTAGGTTAATTCGGAAGATTTTTTTCAAGGAGGAGTTTTTATGGCGATGGTGGTAAAAAATAATTTGAGTGCGGTGCGGACGCTGACTTTGCTCAATCGCAACAGCAAGGCGACTCAAAAATCTTTGAAGCAAGCGGCGAGCGGCATGAAGATTGTCGACGCACAGGACGATGCCTCGGCTTATGCCATTTCGGAAAGAATGCGCGTGAGGATTCGCGCTCTCGACCAAGCTAATCAAAACGTCCAAAATGGCTCCTCCCTCCTGAAGGTAAGTGGGGGGGTATTGATAACATCGTAGAAGAGCTTCGTTCGCTGAAAGAGTTGGCGATTAACGCCGCCAATGACACCAACACCGACGAAGACCGCGCTACGATTCAAAAAGAATTTATTCAGCGCATGGACACGATTAACGACATTGCAACGACGACTGCTTACAACGGCAAAACGCTCCTCGACGGCACGCACTCCAAAGATATAAGCATGGTGATTCCGCCTTCATCGACGACAACTGCAAATTCTAACGCTACTGCTTCCACACAACCATTAAATACCGCGAAAATTATCGACGAACCGACAATAATTAATGCGGGCGACTTCACAATCACGGATTATCGGGGACGGTTCCTTGGAAGCAGAAGCGAATAGTTACTCCGACGCGGTTATCGGAAGTGACAGATCCGGTACGGCGGGAGATATAATAATCGCCGACAACGTAACCATTACTGCAACAGTCAACAGCGGCGGGTCGGCGGCGGCTATCGGTAGCGGCGTCGCCGGTCACATTGGCAATATAAAAATCGGCGGCAATCGGTAGCGGCGAAAACATTTCGAGAGTGGGAGATATTACAATCGGCGGCAATGCCAACGTCACTGCAACCAGTACGAATTCGGCAATAGGCGAAGGCGGCTCTGCCCGTCAGATCTACACGTCGGCGGGCAATATAACAATCAGCTCTACAGCAACCGTTACTTTGAAGTCAAGTTTCGGAAATCCTACTATTACTTCTTATAATTCTACAATCAGCAACGGCGACACTTCTTTTGAGGTCAACGTCAACGAAACCGTCAATACTCAACAAGTCGAGCCCGGCGTTACGATAATATCGCTTGTTGATTTTTCTAAGGCGTTGAAGATTCAAAGCGGCGACAGTGCCAATCAATCTATGAATATTTTTATCGCCGATATGCATACAAAATCACTCGGCGCGGGTAAACTTTTCGACGACAACGGCAACCTCATCAACGCAAGCGACATTAACCGCTACAACGCCCTAAGCCACGATACGACCAAGCAAGCGGAATGGCTCGCGACTTTACGGGCGGCGGAGAATTTGACGCTCGATGATATTTCCGTTACGACGCGGGAAAATGCCAACATTGCAATTCACGTAATCGACGGCGCGTTGGAATACGCACTTGACCAAGCGACAAATATCGGCGCATATCTTCAGCGGCTGGAGTACACGGCGACCAACATCACGACTTCAACTGAAAATGTTCAAGCCGCCGAATCGACAATCCGCGACGCTGACATGGCACGGACAATCACTGACTACACGAAGCACAACGTATTAACTCAAGCCGCGCAGTCCATGCTCGCTCAGGCTAATCAAAATGCAACGGCGGCACTCGGCTTGCTCAGATAAAAAAAAATTTCAGCGGCTCGTTCCGATTGGAGCGGGTCGCTTTTGATTTAACTTGCGTATTTTGCACTTCGCCGTTAAAATATGAATTAATCGTTTGCAGATTGGAATATATTTTTGTAGCCGCTGGAAGGGAAGACGTATATGAAAACGCAGGCACCGAAAAAAAGCAATCTCGTGACGGCGGCAATCGCCCTGCCGATAGTTTTGGCGATAATCTTTGCGGGGATTTATTTCAATCTCTCCGGAATTTTCCGCGAGGCTCCCAAAGTTGACGTTCAGCCGCGCAACAATTTCAAAAAAACTCTGCACGTCGTCACTGACCGCGACTACTCGCCCTATTCCTACGTCGACGAGCAAGGAAATTATCAAGGCTACGACGTGGAAATGATGAACGAAATCGCCAATCGCATGCAGATGAATCTTGACTTAGTGCTTATGGATTGGAACGACGCCAATAAAATTTTCTTAAGCGGCGGCGCGGATATAATCATGAACATGGAGAGCGACTTGATTATAAACAACCCGAACATAATCGCGACGCTCCCGACGACTGAAAAGCAATACGTCGTTTACGGGCGGAGGAATATCACTTCGGTTGCCGAACTTTACGGGCGGCGTGTTGCCTCGTTGCACAATATGCCCGGTCTCGGTCTCGACGACGAAATTTCTTACGTTCATTCCTACAAAAAAATTTTTGACGGGCTAAAGAGCGGCGAATACGAATTTGCAATTTGCCCGATTCAAGTCGGCGGCGCATTTCTCGAAAAGCTCAACCTCAACGACGTTTTTCCAAGTTATGCCGTTCAGCATGTTTACGGGACGCTGGCTATGCACCCCGAAGATACAATGTTGCGCGTCAAAGTCAACGCCGTGCTGATTCAAATGCAGCAGGAAGGTCGCCTCGAAGCCCTCACGAAAAAATGGATTATCAATCGCTACGAAAATATCACGCTGGAGGAAATGGTCACGAGCCGCCCGTGGCTTATCGCGCTGATTCTTACTAGTGGCTTAATGGTGATTCTGCTAATCGGCTACACGTTCATGCAGGTGCGCTACGTCCGTTCGCAGGAGGCGTACACCGAACAGCTACAGGAGCATTACGATACGATAAAACTTCAGGGCGAGGAGCTAAAGCAACGTCAAGCGGAACTAATCGCGGAAAAGGAACGCGCCGAGGAAGCCAACAAAGCCAAATCAACTTTCCTATCGAATATGAGCCACGACATACGCACGCCCATGAATGCAATCGTCGGTTATCTCAACCTTGCCAAAGATTTGCACAAAGTCTGCGAAGCTTGCCCGTTGTATCAAAATGAACCTTGCAAGGATAATATCCCCGACAGAATGTTTGACTTCCTAAAAAAAATCGACGCCTCCAGTCAGCATTTGCTCGCGCTGATTAATGACGTGTTGGAAATGAGCCGTATCGAAAGCGGCAAGATGGAGCTTGAACTCGACGGCATGAACATTGCCTCCGCGCTCGACGAAGTGCACGATATGTTCGCAACGCAGATGAAGGGCAAGAAAATTTCTTTTATCGTTGACACCGCCGCCGTCACGGATAAATTTGTCATCTGCGATAAAAATCGTTTGAACCGCGTGCTGTTAAATCTTTTGAGCAACGCCTACAAATTCACGCCCGAAGGCGGCAACATTTCCGTCAAGCTTAAGCAAATCGGCGACAGCCACGACGACACGGCGGATTATGAATTGCGCGTCAAGGATAGCGGTATCGGCATGACGCCCGAATTTGCCGCCAAAGTTTTTGAAGCCTTTGAACGCGAGCGCACTTCCACCGTCAGCAAAATTCAAGGTACGGGCTTGGGCATGGCGATTACAAAAAGTATCGTCGACCTTATGGGCGGCACGATTAAAGTTATCACCGCGCCCGGCGAAGGCACCGAATTTGTTATCAACGTCAGCTTTAAAATCGCCGACGAAATGCGCGAGGAAATCGCCGCCGAAAACAAAAAAGCCGCGCAGGTTATCGACTTCACGGACAAAAAACTTCTTCTCGTCGACGACATCGAAGTCAATCGCGAAATTGCAAAAATGCTTCTGGAGAGCGAGGGCTTTATCGTCGACACGGCGACCGACGGCAAGGACGCTGTCGAAAAAGTTGCGGCAAGTGCGGGCGATTATGATTGCGTGCTCATGGATATACAAATGCCGATAATGAACGGCTACGACGCGGCGCGGGCAATTCGCAAACTCGATGATAAAAAACTTGCGCAGGTTCCGATTATCGCAATGACCGCCAACGCCTTCAGCGAGGACGTAAAAAACGCGCTCGACGCGGGCATGAACGGACATATCGCAAAGCCAATCGACGTGGAAAAAATGATGGAGACGCTGGCGAAAATTCTCCCCGCATGAAAACTTCCGAAAATAAAAGCACCCTCCAAAGCGGAAGGTGCTTTTTTGTTGCGTAAAATTATTTCAGAACGTTTGTGAATTCTTCTGTGCCAAGCCGCGCCAACATTTTTCCGAAACGTTCGCGGGGCTTGCCGTGTTCGCTAAAATATTTCAAAGCCGCGTCAACAATTTTGTAAAGCCGCTCCTCGGCGCGAATCATGGGGAGAAAATCTTTTCCCGAAAAATAAATTTTGTAGCCGACCTCGCCGCGCAGAGCAAGTTTTTTGCAAGCCTTGACGCACCGCCCGCAGTTTAGGCACTTGTCGCGGTCAAGCGTCCAAATTTTTTTAGCACGGTCAATTTTAATCGCGCCGACCCGACAAACTTTAGCACACGCGCCGCAGTAAACGCAATTATCCGCAAAAAATTTTGGCTCGACGGCACCTTTAACGCCAATGTCGTTGTTGTCGACCTTCATGCAATTATTCGGGCAGCCCGTCACCGCGCACGTAATTTTATTCGGGAGGACGCGCCCGCCGTGTTGTCGTTCAAGCTCCAGCGCAATTTTCGGCGAATCTATCACGCCCGACGGGCAAGTTTGCGTTCCTTGGCAAGCCGTCACCTGCTTGAAGACTGCGCCGAGCGGACATAGCTTTAAATCGTGCTCCGTGCAAAATTTTTCTATCGCCGTGAAGTTTTCTTCCCTAACGAACGGGACGGAAATTTCTTGCCGCGAAGTCAAATTGACAAAGCCCGCGCCGAATTTTTCTGCCAGCTCGTGAATTGCCAAAAGTTGCGCCGCCGTCAGTTTGCCCGCCGCCGACTTGAATCGAACCGAGAAAAATCCTTCCTGCTTCTGTCTTGCCAAAAAATTTTTCATAAGACCACCTCGTTTCCGTGAGTTGTGCATCGCGCTTGACAAGCGGGAAAAAGTTAATAAGATTAAAGCAAATTCGTTTTGCGAAGGGAACTTGAAATTTGAAACCGTGGCTTGATTCTATCGAATATATTCGCGGCGTGTCAATGGTCGGGGTCGTGGCGATTCATGTCGGCTCGCAATACCTGCTAAATCCTACGCCAAACATTCATCTCGTCGCGCTCTTTGAAATTGCCTCGCGCTTCTCCGTGCCGATTTTCTTTTTTATCTCAGCGTTCGGATTATTTTATCGCATGGACTTAGCCGAGCCGTTCGAGTACGGAAAATTTTTGCGGCGGCGATTCAAAGCCGTCTTAATCCCGTATCTGCTCTGGTCGACGTTCTATCTTCTGCACGACAATCTTTTTTACGGCTATAAACTTTTCCCCAACTTCGGTTACGCGGCGGAAATTTATTTCTTCGGGCTGGCGAAGTATCATTTATATTTCCTCGTGATTCTGATTTGGTTTTACTTGCTGATGCCGCTCTGGATTTTCCTCGTCAAGCGCATGACGCCCGCGCGATTGATTCTGCTTTTGGTCGCGCAGGTTGCGTTCGATTTTTGCTCAAGCTACTGCGCGGGGCTGTCGGAAAATCTTTTCATGAAGTGGCGGCTAAATTGGCTGGTCTTGCACTACGTGTTTATTTTTATCTTGGGCGGAGTATTGGCAATTCATTCGCAAAGATTTTTCGCGTGGTGTGCGGCGAACAAAAAAATTATCAGCGCAACATTTCTGCTCGCGCTGACAACACTGCTCGGCTATTATTATTTCCTAATCCGCGTCCGAAATTTTTCGCCCGAAGCGGCAGTCAACACCGCGCATCAACTGTCGCCGCCGGGCATTTTCTACACAATCGCCGCGTCGATTTTTTTATTCGCGCTGTTTCAATCGGGCTCGTTACCCGCGCCGCTGAAAAAATTTTTAAGCGTGCTCGGCAAGAATTCCTACTTTGTCTACCTAGCGCACCCGCTGACGATAACTTATCTGTCGCTCGGTTTGGGCAAGCTGGGGCTTATCATGACAGCTCCGAACGCGCTAATTTTCTACGTCGTGACAATCGCCGTGACTTTATCCGTCAAGCTTGTGTGGCAGAAATTTTCTCCAGCAAGCCGACGATAAATTTCACGTGCGGCGCGACCGTATCCAAGTGCAGGCGTTCGTTGGGGCTGTGAATGTTTTCGTTTGTCGTGCCGATTGAAATTATTTCCAGCGCGGGATTTTTCTTGATAAAAAATCCTGTTTCCAAACCCATGT
>JAFPVP010000123.1 GCA_017412925.1 Selenomonadaceae bacterium | reverse complement strand
CCAGCACTTCAAGAGAGTTTCAAGATTGGTAGGAGAATTTTTAGTAAGCGTGCGGAAAAGGCAACTTATCACGCGATTAATTCTTTGCTCGTTGCTCTCGAAGGAAAATTTTTCAGCACGGGCGGCGCGATATTTTAAAATGCCATCGTCGAAAACTTCATTGCGGTTGTAGGCATCGAAAAACTTACTTGACCATTTTGTACCGCTATCCGCTCTTCCTCGGTTGTGCTTAAAAATAAATTCCTCGCGCGACTTGGTAAAGTAATGATTGACGACGATTTTTTCTGCGGCGATATTCAGCGAAACAGCATTTTGAAAAAGTTTTATGCTGTCTTCGTTTACATGGAAACGCCCTTCAAAATGACTTGCGTCGTGAACATAAACGGTCTTAGTGTACCTAGGATTTAAAATTATCTTGAGAAAAACATTGCCGATACAAAATAAAAGGCGTTTTTCATCGTCTTTCGTGACGTGATTAAAATCTTTTTCGGCGCGTCGAGTAAATCTTTCCAGCACGCCGCGAGAATAATCCGCTTTATCGTGACCATTCGTGCCGAAAATCTGCCAATGAATTGCTAAACCTACCGCGCCATAAACTTTGGATAAAATTTCGTCGACGACTTCAACGATGGAGCGATTGCTTTTCGGAAAAATAAATTCGTCCAAATCGATAAACGCCATGTAGCGGCACTCGAAACGAAATTTTTCAATCGCGTCGTTGTAGGCGGAAAGTTGCATAGCCTTGCCGGGAAAATCAATCAGCGTGACCAAATTTTTTTCGACGTAGGGCGCGAGCACTTCCCGATAATCGTCGGAGCTATCGTTGTTGTAAAGATAAAAATGATCTACGCCAGCAAGCAGATGATAATCCAGCCACTCTTTAAGGTAGCGTGCCTCGTCCTTGAAAATCGCGACGATTGCCAAATCGTATAGGAATAAATTTTTGTCGACCAAAGGAATCACCTCGCAGGGATATTTCCCTAATTTTTCCGTCAACCCTTTTAATCGCGGCAAAAAATTTTTCCGCCTTGACTTGCAAGAAATTTTACATTAGGCTTGAAAAAATTTTGGGGGGCAGATTCATGGAAGAAACGATAAGCGCGATAGCTACGGCGGCGGGGGCGGCGGGCGTCGGTATCATTCGATTGAGCGGCTCCGATTCGATTGCCATTGCTGAAAAAATTTTCGACAAGCCGCTCACCGAGGACAGGAAAATTATTTTCGGGCACGTGAAAAATTTTTCGGGCGAGATCGTCGACGAGGCGATTGCTCTTGTCATGCGTGCGCCGAAATCCTACACCAAAGAAAATGTCGTCGAGTTGCAATGTCACGGCGGGAGCGTCGTCCTACGCGAAGTTTTAAAGCTGACGTATCTGGCGGGCGCACGTCCTGCCGAACGCGGCGAATTCACTAAGCGAGCTTTTCTGAACGGGCGACTTGACTTGACGCAGGCGCAAGCTGTGTTGGACGTGATTCAAGCTAAAACTTCCGCCGCGTTGACGGTTGCGCAGAATCAGTTGGCGGGCAAGACTTCAAAGACGATTGGCGAGATTCGGCAGGCGATTTTAAATTCGGTTGCGCACATCGAGGCGACGATTGATTTCCCCGAAGACGATTTGGACGCCGTGACTTTGGCTCAAGTCGACAAAAATATTTCCGCGCAGATAAAAAAGCTCGACGAGCTACTGGCGAATCAAACGGCGGGAAAAATTTTGCGCGAAGGTTTGGAAACGGCGATAATCGGCAAGCCCAACGTCGGCAAGTCCAGCCTGCTGAATTTTTTCGCCAAGACCGACCGCGCAATCGTTACGGATATTCCCGGCACGACCCGCGACAGCTTAGAAGAATTCGTCAACGTCGGCGGCATTCCGCTGAAAATTATCGACACGGCGGGCATAAGAAATTCGGGTGACGCTGTGGAGAAAATCGGCATTGCCCGCGCCAAAGATTGTGCTCAGCGTGCGGAGTTGATTCTTGCGCTCTTCGACGGTTCACGCGCCCTTGACGCCGAGGACGAGGAAATTTTTAAACTTTTGACTGACCGCAACGTGATAATTTTGCTGACTAAGATTGATTTGCCGCAAGTCACAAAGCCCGCGCAGATTACAAAAAAAATGCCCGCCGCGCAGGTGATTGAAATTTCTTTGAAGAGCGGAGCCGGCACCGATAACCTTTTGTCCGCGATAACCGCTCGCGTCGGCGTGATTGATTTCGAGATGAGTTTTGTCCGCGACGAACGCGAAGCCGATTTATTGCGCCGAGCCGTCAAACATTTGCGCGAGGCTCAAGAAACTATTCAGCTGAATTTTGGCATTGATTTCGTTTCGATTGATTTGCACGCCGCGCTGGAATGTTTGAGCACCTTGACGGGCGAAGCCGTCGGCGAAGACATCATCAACGAAATTTTTTCCAAGTTCTGCATCGGCAAATGAATTCGTATTCTTAGTGTTGCTCCGTGACTTGAAATTATTTTCAGATTGTGTTAGATTATGCGCCGTAAAAAATTTTTTGGGAGGTTTTATTCTAATGGCAATCAGTTTGAAAAAAGGACAGAAGGTTGACCTCACGAAGACGAACCCCGGCTTGAAGGAAGTTTTAATCGGACTCGGCTGGGATGTAAACAAATACGACGGCGGCAAAGATTTCGACTTGGACGCCTCGGTTTTCCTGCTCAACGGGCAAGGCAAAGTCAACAGCGACGACGATTTTGTTTTCTACGGCAATCTTAAACACGTCAGCGGCTCCGTCGAACACCTCGGCGACAACTTGACTGGCGAGGGCGAAGGCGACGACGAGGAAATTAAAATCGACCTCAGCAAAGTTCCCGAAAACGTCGAGAAAATTGACTTCACCGTCACCATCTACGAGGCGGAAGAGCGCAAGCAAAATTTCGGGCAAGTCGAGAACGCTTTTATCCGCGTCATCAATTCGGCGACCGGCGAAGAACTTATCCGCTACGACCTCGGCGAAGATTTTTCAATCGAGACGGCGGTTGTTATCGGCGAACTTTATCGCAACAAAGGCGAATGGAAATTCAACGCTATCGGTTCGGGCTTCAGCGGCGGGCTTGCCTCGCTGGGCAAAAACTACGGCGTCAACGTTTAATAAGTGATTAGTGGTTGGTGGTTAGCGGTTAGGGGAAGAACTAATCGCTAACCACTTTTGCCTTGAAAGGAGAAATTAAAATGTCAGTCAACCTTCAAAAGGGACAAAAAGTTTCGCTCAAAAAATCTGATGGCAAGAAACTCACGCGGCTCATGGTCGGGCTCGGCTGGGACGCGGCGGACAAAAAGAGCGGCGGCTTCTTCAGCAGGCTTTTTGGCAATTCGGACAGCATCGACTGCGACGCCTCGGTTTTCATGTGCAGGGGCGGCAAATTCGTCGACAAGGAAGATTTAATTTACTTCGGCAAACTCCACCACGAGAGCGACTGTATTAAACACATGGGCGACAACTTGACCGGCGAGGGCGAAGGCGACGACGAACAAATTTTTGTTGACCTGGACAAAATACCCGCGCATTACGATAAATTAATTTTCGTCGTCAACATTTATCAAGCCGTCGAACGCAAACAGCATTTCGGCATGATTAAGAACGCCTACATTCGCATAATCGACGCCGATAGCCACGAAGAACTTTGCCGCTTCAACCTCAGCGACGATTATACCAATATGCTGTCGATGATTGCCGGCGAAGTTTATAAGCGCGGCGACGAATGGAAATTTAACGCCGTCGGCACCGGCACCAAAGACGCGAGTTTAAAAGAGTTGGCAAGAAGGTTCGCATGATGAAAAAATTTTTTACAGTTTTAATTGCGGCTCTGCTCTTCGCAATAACGCCCGCGCAGGCCGAAGATTTGGGCGTCGAGCTTGAGGACATTTCCGCAGAAAAATATAACGTTCACATTGAAAAATTTTACGCGACGTTGCCCAAAGCTAAGGGCGAATACAAAAGCCGCGTGCGTCCGATTTTGATTGAAGGCGCAATGAACACCGAGACCGAAGTTTTGATTCGTGCGCTGAAAAATCCCGTCGCCTACCGCGAGATGAATTATCTGTTCGTGGCGGGCACGTACAAAGATTATCCCGTCGTGATTGTTCGCACGGAAATTGGCATGGCGAATGCGGCGGCGTCCACAGCGTTGGCGATAAAAAAATTTAATCCCGTTGCCGTCATCAATCAGGGCACGGCGGGCGGTCACGACATCGCGTTGAAAATCGGCGACATTGTCATCGGCGAACGCAGCTTCGACAACAGTGCTTACAGGAGTGCTTACTCGGAGGCGGGCGCGGGAATTGATTTAACTAAGCAGGAAAGTATTGGCACGTATGCTTACGACACGGCGACAAAAAAATTTCAAGCCTACAATGAATATTTCGCCGACCCGACGCTTTTTAATATCGCCTTTAAAGTTGCCAACGCGAACAAAAATTTTAACGTCGTGAGCGGCGTCATCAGCACGGGAAACACCTGGCTTGAGTGCGTCGACTACATAAATTTTCTGCACGAAAAATACGGCTCAAGTTGCGAAGAAATGGAAACCAACATCGCCGCGCAGATTTGTCAAAATGCGGGCGTCCCGTTTATCGGAATTCGCGTCCTTTCCGACAACGTGACCAACAGCCGCGAATACATCCCGACTACGGCGAAAATTTGTCAAGATTTTGTTTTGCTCGTCGTTGAAGATTATATCCGCGACGTGCTGAAAAGGTAAGGAAAAATGGAACCGGCTATCAGCGTGATTATCCCAATGTACAACGCGGAAAAATATATCGGCGACTGTTTGACGAGCCTCGCCAATCAGACGTTCAAAGATTTTGAAGTTATCGTTGCCGACGATTGCTCGACGGATAACTCCTGCGCGGTCGTTGAAAAATTTTTTAGCGTCTTCGGCGGCAGATTAAAGCTAGGGAAACTTTCAAGGAACAGCGGCTACCCAGGCATTCCGAGAAATTTTGCGCTGGAGGCGGCGCGTGGCAAATACGTTTACTTCCTCGACAGCGACGACCTTTTGATTGATACTACTTTAGAAAAACTTTACAACACCGCAGAAAATTTCAATGCTGATGTCGTTCACGCTGAAAGTTGCTTTACTTTTCCGGACGGAGCTAAAAAGATTGACGCCACGCCGAAAAGTTTTCAGACGGGCGAATTCGTCACCGAGCCGACGCTTGAAACTTTCGACCTCGGTCAGCGCGTGACGGATTTTGCTCGTAAAAGATACGTTTGGTGGGCGTGGAATAAACTTATCCGCCGCAAACTTTTATCGGATAACAAAATAACTTTCCCCGCGATAAAAACCTTTGAAGATTTTGTTTTTGCGTTCGAGTGTCTCGTTGCCGCGAAAAATTATGTGCGCGTGCCGTTCGTTGGCTATTGCTATCGAGTGCGCGACGATTCATCTTCCCACAAAGCTGGTGACGGTTCGGATTTCATGGAAATTCTGATTAAAGTTGTAAAGAGTTTGGACGATTTCATGAACGGGAAAAAATTTTTCATTGACAACCCGCAATATAAGCACATGCTCACAGATTTTTTCATGCAGGAGCGGCTGAAAATTTTCGCGGAAAGTTTTCTTGGCGGCAATTACACTATCGGCGAGATATACAATTTTCTATACAAAGAAGTTTTTTCGCGAAATCCTCAAGACAACGTCGCATTGACGGCGTATCTTTTCATTGCGGCGAGTCTTTCCAAACTTAACAAGAATAATTTAGGAGGTTGAAAATTGAAAATTACAGGTTTAACCGACGCGCAAGTTCAAGAGGCTAAGGCGAAGTTCGGCGACAACAGCATAACCGAACAGGCTCGCGAGGGCTTCTGGGACAAGCTCAAAGGAAATTTCGACGACCCGATAATTAAAATTTTAATCTTCGCGCTGATACTCAACGTGTTTTTTGCGTTCATGGGCAAGGCGGAATGGTACGAGTCAGTCGGTATAGCTATGGCGGTTCTGCTGGCAACGCTGGTTTCGACTTTTTCCGAATACAAAAACGAGAGCGCGTTTCAAAAGTTGCAGGGCGAGGCGTCGTTGATAAAGTGCAAAGTCTATCGCAATGGCGTCGTCACGGAAATTCCGATTAACGAAATAACCATGGGCGATTGCGTCCTTTTGCAGACGGGCGACAAAATTCCTGCTGACGGCGTGATTATCGACGGCTCAATCAACGTCGATCAATCGATTTTGAACGGCGAGGCTAAGGAGGAGGAAAAAACTCCCGCGCCCGACGACGCGACCGCTTCCGCCTCAGCAGAGAGCACCGACTTTTTAAATCCGCACAAAGTTTTCCGCGCGGCAGTCGTTGCGGGCGGTTCAGCCGTCATGAAAACCGTCACGCTCGGCGACAATACCGTTTACGGAAAAATTGCCGGCGAACTCCAAATCGACGAAGACCGCGACACTCCGCTCAAAATAAAACTCACCGACCTCGCGGGACAAATTTCAAAGTTCGGTTATATCGGCGGCGTGGCGATTGCGGTTGCGTTCATGTTCGAGAGAATTGCCATTCAACACAACTTCGACTGGGCGCAAATGTCCGCGTTCTGCTCCGATTGGATGAATATTTTAAACAGCCTCGTCGAAGCCGTCATGCTCGCGGTTATAATTATCGTCATGGCGGTGCCCGAAGGTTTGCCGCTGATGATTGCTATCGTCTCCGCGCAGAATATGGGCAAGATGTTAAAAGATAACGTCCTCGTCCGCAAAATTTCCGGCATTGAGACGGCGGGCAGTTTGAACTTGCTCTTCAGCGACAAGACCGGCACGATTACCAAAGGCTTGCTTGAAGTCGTCACGTTCATTGACGGCACGGCGAACTTCACGGAAACTTTCGACAAGCTCAGCGGCAAGCTTCAATCGTTGGTGTCGCTGTCAGTTAGATTTAATAACGGCGCAGTCATCACGGGCGATAAAATCGTCGGCGGCAACATGACTGACCGCGCACTCCTCGGTTTTCTAATCGGCAAGGACACCGCGCCTAATGCCACCGTCGTTGATACCGTTCCTTTCGACAGCGCGAAAAAATATTCCATGGCAAAAGTCAGCGGCGATTTTAATTTGTGGCTGATTAAGGGCGCACCCGAACGTTTGCTTGATAAGTGTAGCTACTACTACGACGCGGACGGCAAGCAACAAAAACTTTCTTCGACTACCGCGATTAACGCAAAAATTGACGAACTTGCTAACCGCGCGATTCGCACGCTTGCTCTTGTCACCTACGACGGCGAAGTTGTCGACGGAAATATCCCCGACAGCGGCTTGACGTTCGTGGGCGTCACGGGCATTCGCGACGACGTGCGCCCCGACGCTATCAAAGCTATCGAACAGGTTCACTCGGCGGGCGTGCAAGTCGTCATGATTACCGGCGACCGCAAAGAGACCGCGCAGGCTATCGCTAAGGAAGCCGGCTTGATTGAAATTGACGACGCCATTGTTATCACGAGCACCGAACTCAACGCAATGAGCGACGACGAAGTTAAAAAGGCTCTCCCGAAAATTCGCGTCATTGCCCGCGCCCTCCCCACGGATAAAAGTCGTCTCGTTCGTTTGGCGCAAGAATTAAATTTGGTTGTTGGCATGACCGGCGACGGCGTCAACGATTCGCCCGCGCTGAAAAAAGCTGACGTCGGCTTTGCAATGGGCGGCGGCACTGAAGTTGCTAAAGAGGCCAGCGAAATTGTTATCCTCGACGACAACTTCAAATCTATCGGCAAGGCGATTCTCTACGGCAGAACAATTTTCAATTCGATTCGCAAGTTTATCATCTTCCAGCTGACGATTAACGTCGGCGCGGTTTTAATCTCGTTCGTGTGTCCTCTGCTCGGACTTGAAAATCCGCTGTCGATAACGCAAATTCTCTGGGTCAACTTGGTCATGGATACTTTGGCGGCGTTGGCGTTCGGCGGAGAACCTGCGCTTGATAGATTCATGGAAGAGGCTCCGAAACGCCGCGACGAACCGATTATCAACAAGTACATGGCATCGGCTATCGGCACCGGCTCACTTTGGGGTTTCGCAATGGGCTTGGTCTTCCTGCTTACAGATTTTTCCCGCGACCATTTCCGCGACATAAATCCCGAAGGCGTCAATCTTTCGTTCGGCGGCGACAGCGTCTACGTTTTGACGGGCTACTTTGCGTTCTTTATCTTCCTGGCAGTGTTTAACGCATTCAACGCCCGCACCGACCGAATAAATCTTTTCGACAATATCGGCGGCAACCCCGGCTTCTTGAAAGTCATGGGCTTAATCGTCGTCGTGCAAATCGCAATGACTTACCTTGGCGGCGCAATTCTGCGTTGCTACGGTTTGACGGCTGGCGAGTGGGCTTTTGTCCTTGCCATGGCGTTCACGATTATTCCCGTTGATATTTGCCGCAAGCTGGTTGTCGGCTCAGGCAAATAAACTAAAAATTAAAAAGGATATTTCGACGGCACGAAGAAAATTTCCGTTGAAATATCCTTTATTTTTTTGTACGGGAGGTTTCGTCGTGGATAAAGTTAAAGTCTCCGTGATTATCCCCATCTTCAACTCCGAAAAATTTTTGAGCGTATGTTTGGAAAGTATTTTGATTCAGACCTTGCAGGATTTTGAAGTTATCCTTGTGGACGACTGCTCAACTGATTATTCCGCCGCCATTGCAGAAAGTTTTTTGGAAAAGTTTGGCGGACGTTTGAAAATTATTTCTCTGCCGGAGAATACGGGTTCAGGTGCCGTCCCGCGCAACGTTGGACTTGAACAAGCTTGCGGTAAATATATTTTCTTCGTGGATAGCGACGATTTATTGGTTGATGACGCGCTCGAAACGCTTTATAATTTCGCGGAAGAATATCAAGCCGACGTGGTTTACATGGAGAAATATTTTACTTGCGACGAAGAAATTATCCCGACGAAATTAAGTTTATCGGCTTGGTGTTATGCAGATTCTTTCGTTGAGGAGCCGACGCTTGAGCCTAACGATTTGGGTAAGCGCGTAGAAAAGTTTTTAGCTCCCAAATTTTATTGGGCACCGTGGGCAAAATTTTCGCAGCGCGATTTTCTCATTGACAACGAGATAAAATTTCCGCGAATG
>JAFPVP010000122.1 GCA_017412925.1 Selenomonadaceae bacterium | reverse complement strand
TATTAATCCTTCCGACCGACAGTCCAACGCAGACCCCAATCGAAAGCTCTATCCATTTGTTCGGAGTCGTCGAAGAATTCAACGATTTTTTCCACGCTGAAGGTTCCGCCGACATTTTCGAGCAGTGCAATAGCGCAAGTGTGCTTTTTTGAGCCGTATTCGTCCATTTTTACGATTAATTCGGGGCTTCCGGGGCAATTTACGGTAACAATGCCCTTAGCTTCCTCCCAATTCGCCGCGCCCTCGTAAATGAACGTGTAAATCAGAATTCTGCGGATTTTATCAGCGAATTTTCCGTTTACGCGGATAGTTTCGCCCGATTCGACGGAACCGGTGCGGTCATCGCCGTCCAAAGCGATATAAGGCGGATAATCTAGCTCTCCGAAGTGATTTCCGAGGGCTTGAACGGCACCGATATTGCCATTTTTCAGTTCAAACAGGCACGCGAGGTCTAAATCGATGCCGCGGCTTGTAAATCTGCTAAAAAAGCCCGAATTTTTCTGTTGAGGCTGGCTCCAGTTGAGATTTATGACGATTTCGCCGAGTTGGGAGCCTTTTTTTATTAAATTAACCTTCTGACCCTTGCGAAGTTCGACTTTTTTAGGCGTATTTTGAGTTGGCGGCGGCGGAATTGTAATTTTTTCGCGTCGCGTGTTAATTTTGGGGCGTTCGGTATTAATTTTAGGCTTTTCGGGTTCAGGCGGCGGCGAATCTTTAACTTCAATGCCGAAATTATTGCAAAGAGCGGCTAAACCTCCGCTAAAACCTGCTCCGGTGGCGTTAAATTTCCAATTTCCCTTATAACGATAGACTTCACCGAGCACAATCGCGGTTTCGACGGTAAAATTTTCGAGTTTAAAGCTTGCAATTTCGCCGTCGGCACCGAAAATCTTTAAAATCGCGTTTTTAATCATGCTAAAGTTCTGTTTTCGGCGTTCAGCGTCGTAAATTGTGGCAGTCAGGGAAATTTTTTCGACGTGACGGGGAATTCTGGACAAATCGAGGTCAATAGCGTCGTCCGCAGTATGATTTACGGCTCCGGAAGCGTGTTTTGGGTTGCCGTAGAAGACAAAATCGTCATCGCCGGCGACTTTTCCGTCAGATTGCGTTAAAAAAGCCGCCGTATCGATTTCGAGGGCGGAATCGGGGCGTTGAAACTTAATTTTTAAGAAATTTTCGTTGAGCGGGATTTTTTGACCCTTGTTAAGCTGCATTATTTCACCTCCGAGTATTTTTCACGGTAAAAATTCATGAACACGAACAAATTTGCGATTAGTGCGGCGTTTTTGCCGTCCGCGAAGACTTCATGAACGATTTCGTAGAGTTCGCTGGGTTTTAAATTCTTTAAAGCGTCCAACATTCCTGCAACCTGCATTTTAACAAAAAAATTTGTAATTTCAAAGCGGTAATTTGGATTTTTGCAAAAAAAATCGCCCTCCAAGAAGTCATTCAGATAATCGAGACCCTTAGACAGCGGATTGAGCCAAAATTTTAGTTCATCGGCGGGTTTACGGGCGATTCGCGACCAAGAATCAGTCAGCGAGCGGCAAATGTAGAGGCGATTGGGCACGCGCAGGAAATTTTTAGCGAGACAAACGATTTTTAAGCTCCAAAGGACATCTTCGGAGATTTTTACATGCGGAAAGTTGATTTTATTGGCGATAAGGAAGTCACGACGGATAAATTTTGTCCACGGAGCCCAACTGTAGCCTGTTTTTAGAAATTTATCGACACGTTGGGCGATATTTTCGGTTTCGAGGAGTATTTCGTTGAGATTTGGGTCATTTTTATTAAAAACGGCGGCTTTTAGGCTATTATCTTCCAAAACGAAGCCATTTTCCATGCAAACGACATCTGTGCGATATTTTTCCGCGAAATTGCAGAGAATTTCGAGCGCATTGTCGATAAGCAAGTCGTCGTTGTCCATGAAGAAAATAAATTCGCCGCGAGAAAATTTTAAGCCTTCGTTGCGTGGGATGGAAGGATTTCCGGTATTTTCAGGCAGAAAAATGATTTTTAGCCGCCCGCCGAATTTTTCGAGGTAATTTTCGGCAATGGCGGCGGAATTATCGGTTGAGCAGTCATCAACGACGAGAACTTCAAAATCCTGCGACGTTTGAACTAAAATGCTGTCCAAACACGCGCCGATATAATTTTGGGCGTTGTAGAGTGGGATAATCACGGAAACTTTCATTTAGTCAACTCTTTTCGGTAAAGGAAATTCATTACAAGCAAATAGGAAATCAGCGCGGGCTGGGAACTTTCCGCCTTAGAAAATTCGCACAGGAAAATTTCGTAGACTTCAGTCGAATCCAATTCATTTAAAGCCGCCGCCATGTTATCGATTTGCATTAGCGCGAAAAAATTTAGGACTTGCAAGCGGAGGACGGGATTTTTTTTAAAGAAATCCACGCCGCGCATGTTCAAGCCCGATGTTGCGCGGCACGGCACCTGAACCCGTATTTTCCGGCAGAGAAATAATTTTCAAACGTCCGCCGAATTTTTCAAGATAATTTTCTGCAATGGCAACAGAATTATCAGTTGAGCAGTCGTCGACAATGATAACTTCAAAACCCTGCAAGGTCTGAATCAAAATACTTTCCAAACAGACGATCAAATATTTTTCGGCGTTGTACATTGGGATAATCACAGAAGCTTTCATTTGATCAACTCATTTCGATATAAGTTTTCGTTCGCAGAAAGTCGCGGGCGTCAAATCAAGTTCGTGGATAAAATCTAAGGCGCGTTTGAAATGATTCCCGACGGCAGAAACTCTGTGGGCGTCCGAGCCAATCGTTACGAATCGCCCGCCGAATTCGCGATATTTTTTGTAGACGGGAATTAATTCTTCAACTGCGCGGGCACTGTCAAAGCGGCGCGTGTTCAGCTCCAGAACTTTTGCGCGGTCGACGACGATTTTTAAAACTTCGTCAATCTCCGCCGCGAACGTCGCGTAATCAATTTCGGGATTATCGTAGGGGGCGGCGCGGCAAATGTAATCGATATGCCCCAGCACGTCGTAATCGGCAACAGCCGCCTCCGCCGCCATCTGCTGAAAATATTTTTTGTAAGCGGTCGCCTTGTCCTTGTCCGCGTAGAATTCGGGATAGTAAATATCCAAATCGTCGACGAGGTGAATCGAACCGATAACTAAATCGAACGCCGCTTGAGCGATAAAATTTTCGTTCGCCGCCCGCGCAGATTTTCGCAAACCGACTTCCACGCCCAGCCGAACTTTTTCCCCGCGAAAATTTTTGTACTCGCTCATGTAAGCGGCAGGCTCGAAGGCAAATTTTTTTCCGTCAACTTCAAGTCCGTAGTCGAAATGCTCCGTGAAGACGACGCCCAAATTTAAACTCGACGCTTTATTGATCGCGTCAGCCGCCAACATCTCCGAATCGGCGGAAAATTTCGTGTGCATGTGTGAATCGAAAATCATTTCTCAAGCCCCATTTCGATAATCGTGAACTCTGCAATGCGGATTAAAATTTTTCACCACGTCAGCCAGGTGTACGCGCTGAAAATTGTCAGCAAAAGAATTTCGCCGAGTAGGACGGGTTTTAAAGTTTTTAACAAGTCCGCTTTGAAATAATCGATTGTGACGATTAAGCAGACGTGCGTTGGGGTGAGCATTTGCCCCGCCACGCCGAACGCCATAGCCACGCCCGCCAAATTCAAATCGCCCGTGCCCATTGCCGCCACTATCGGCATGACAATCGCCACGTGACCTTGACTCATGCCCGTCAAAATTCCGATAATCAGCGACACGCAAGCGATAATCACGGGGATTGGCAACGGCGACGCTTGGAACGCCGCGACGATTTCTCCTAAAACTTCCGTCACGGAGAGAATTTGGATAAAGTAGAGGATACAGCAAATGTTGAGCGTCATTTTCCAATCGAACGCGCCGAGGAAAATTTTTTTCACGCCGACGGGACGTTTAACCGCCGCCAATACGAAGACCCACGCCGCCACGACTGCGCCCGTCGCGATTGAGGCATTGAACTTGAAGAAGACCACGACCATAAACACCGCCGCCACCGGCAAAAGTGCCAGCAATAAGCCGTTGCGCTCGTGACGAATTTCCGCCGCCGACTCCGAAATTTTTTTCATGGCGGGGATTTTTATCGGGCGAATCAGAATCAGCCAGCCGACCGCGATTGCCAAGACCGTCACCCAACAAAGATGGCTGATGAATTCGCCGAACGTCACGCCCGCGATTGAACACGCCATAATCATGCCGGGGATTATCGGACTGGAGAACTCGAACAGGTGCCGGAACCAGAAATTTATCGCGGCTTTGTGTTCGGGCGACAATTTTAAATTCGTGCTAAGCTCCTCGACAATCGGCGCG
>JAFPVP010000121.1 GCA_017412925.1 Selenomonadaceae bacterium | reverse complement strand
GGAAATGTTTTTGCTTTTTATAATTTCGTGGAGGCGCGGCATGTGCGTCATAAAAATTTCTATCAGCCGTTCGTGAACAAGAGTTTGAATCGTCGAGTGATAGTGCGAAGGCGTAATCCCGCTCGCTGAATAAAACGGTTTGTCGCAGATAACTTGCCCGTCCTTAACATCGAACAGCGCGTAAACCGGAATAATATGACCATTGCCCAGCCATTCGCCTAAGCTGTCGTCAATTTGCCCGCGTTCCTGTTTAGGCAGAATCATCAAGAAAATCAGCGGCGGAAAATCTCCGTACGGACTGCGCCGCTGATAAAAATTGCAAAGCTCGGAAGAATATTTCACCATGCCGACGGCGTGAAGTGTTTCGTCGATTGCCACGAAGTTAAACGCGCCGTTGTCCTTCATTCTGATTAGCGAGAGAAATTCCGTCGCGCCCTCGACGTTTGTCGTTGCCAGCTCGTCAAAATTTATATCGTCGGCCGCCTCGACATTTGCCGCCGTCAGCAGAATCAGCGCGAGGAGCAAAATTATTTTTTTCGCCATGACGATTGCCCTTTAAAATTTATTTTCACGACCGGCTTTGAGGCGTTTAATATTTTCTCTGTGGCGGAAAATTATAAGAACAGCGGCGATAAGCGCGAAGATTATATAGGGCGTCGGCTCGTGGAAAATTGCCGCGAGTATGACAGCCAAAGCGGCGGCAACGATTGAGCCGAGCGAAACGTAGCGCGTGATAAAGACGATGACCAGCCAGACGATAAAGACAATCGCGGTGACTTTGGGCATGAGCGCGGAGATAACACCGAGACCGGTCGCGACGCCCTTGCCGCCCTTGAAGCCGATAAAAATCGGGAACATGTGACCGAGCATGGCGAACAGACCGCCGACAACCATTGCGCATGGCGAACCGACAATGCACGCGCCGAACAGGACGCCGAGCTGACCTTTTACGAAGTCGAGGATAAAAATTAAAAGACCTGCTTTCTTGCCGAGGATTCGCCAGGCGTTTGTTGCGCCGATATTGTGCGAACCGAACCGCCGCAGATCTTTTTTCCAAATTGCTTTGCCGATAATCAAGCCCGTAGGTATCGAGCCGATAAGATACGCCGCGAGCAAAAGTTTTGTCCACTCCATAAAATTTCCCCCCGCTGAAAAAATTGGTGCGGATGGAGGGGGTCGAACCCTCACGCCCGAAGGCAACGGATCCTAAGTCCGGCGCGTCTGCCAATTCCGCCACATCCGCTCGTCTTGATTATAGCAAGTTAAGCGGCAGGGGACAAGGGATTACGGAGAAAAATAATTTGGTCAGTGGAAATAAATTCGTCGGCGGCAAATTTTTTTTTAGAAGATAAGCGGGCGATAAAGTTGTTTCAAAAAAAAAAAAACGGCGATAAGTTATTGACATTGAAGTTTGCAACTGGTATATTGCCCAAGGAAAATAATTATTGCGGCAGTGCATATTCGGCTTTGGGGGTGATTGTATGCTCGGCTCACTCAAGAAAAATTTTCGCCCCGAAAAAGGTCAAGTGGTGGTCTTCACGGTTTTGCTCCTGCCGCTAATCCTCGGCGTGGTCGTCCTTGTCATCGAGATTGGAAATATTTACGTGCACTATTCAGACTTGCAAAACGTCGCTGACACCGCCGCGCTGACGAAAACTCCTGCGAATGCAAAAAAAGTTGCCTACGAGAACAGCAGAAATTTCAGCAACAAAGCGGACTTCGCGATAACGACTTACACGGGAGTGCGCAAGGTTCCTACTGACCCTGCCGACACAAATTTTTATGTCAAGCTGGAGAAAAACGTTCCGATTATTTTTATTAAGGTCTTCGGTGACACGTACAAGCTTGAAGCTTATGCCGTTGTCTCGGAGGAGGGAAAGCTAATGCGTCACACGGCAGACCTTGAAGAAGATTTTAACTGGACGCCGGTAACGCAGTGATGTTGGAGGAAGAGTTCTTTGTTCACCAAAATCATAAGAATTTTGAACAGCGTGGTCGAGCGATTCACTCCAAGGCAGTTGCTGGCGGGTGCGGCGGCAATCGGGCTGTTGGTCGTGCTGATGGTTTACTCGACGCTCACCCACATTGAGAGCAGCATGAAAGTCGCGCAACCCAAGCCGATAAAACTGACCAAAGTCGTGGTGGCGAAGGTCGACATTCCGCGCGGAGCGATAATCGGCAAGGACATGCTGAAAGTCAAAGAGTTCGTCGTCGATTCTCTTCCTAAGGGCACGGCGAGCGACATTGAAGAATTCATAAATCTGCCGACGAAGATGGAAATTTTCGCGGGCGACATCGTGACCGTCGACAAAGTTTTCACCGACACACGGCAGGCGGGCTTTATCGGAATGATTCCCGAAAACTGCCGCGCCGTGACAATTCCGATTGATAACATCACTGGCATTGCCGGCTTGCTGAAGGCTGGCGACCGCGTCGATATTATTCTTGTCCTGCCCGCTAAGGAGGGCGGCACAAAGTCTACGGTCTTCATGGAAAATGTTTTGCTCCTCAGCGTGAACAGGGACGTCGAACGGAATATGCAAACTCCCAAAGCCACGAACGAAACGCAGCCTTCTACGGAGACGCCCTTAGAGGTGAGCACTGATGAAAAAAATTCCGAAGAAGAATCTCTGACGGAGAGTGCCGTTCGAGAGGCGACGGGCATAAAGAAAACTCCTACGGGTAGCGGCGTCGGTACAGCCACTATTGCGTTGCACCCCGACGAAATTACGCGGGTGATAGCAGCCACTTCGATTGGCAGATTGTATCTGGCACTGCGCCCGCTGAAACCGCGCGGCGACTCTATGTTTATCCGCGAGACAGATTATTACACGGCGACGGATAGCAGTGAGCCGCCCGCTCCGAAAGCACCGCCGGTTCCAATAATCCCCGGTGGTTTGCCGCAAGCCTCGCAACTTCCCGCGCCGAATCTTCCAATAATTCCCGGCAACGGTACGAATGCCGCGCAGAAGAATAACGCCTTTGAAATTATCCAATGGGGGAACTAATCCCTGAAACTTGGTGGGATTACATTGAGGACAATTTTAAAATCCATTGCAATTATCTTTACGTTGCTGGCACTTTCTATGACGGCGCAAGCAAAAGAAGTCGTCAAGGTGGACGTCAACGCCACAGTTTACGTCAACGTCGGCAACATCATAACTCGAATCACTTCCGGTAATCCAAGCATCGCCGTAGTCAAGCAGATTGACCCGACGTTTAAGACCGGCTTCCTCGTCGAAGGGCACGGCGTCGGAACCACGGTTGTTCTCGTGTGGACGGATTACGGGGAAATTAAGGAGTACATGGTTGTAGTTTCGCCTGAAGACGTTGGGCAGGCTCTCCTAATCGAAGAGGCGATTGGACTCCCTGATGTTCACGTAAAAAAAATTGGTGAGAAAATTCTCCTCACCGGCTCCGTCAAAAATCAATACGAACGCAACTACGCAATTCAAATCGCAAGCTTCTACGTCAAAGGAAAAGTTTCGGTGCCAATCAGCACGGGTAGCCACGGCAACCTTGAACTCGACACGAGCAGCGCGACGAGCAAATCCAGCGACGACATAGACCCTAGCGAAATTGAAAGTGACGGCGCAATCGTCGACCTGCTCAAGATGTTGCACCCGACGCAAGTCAAGCTTGAAGCACAAGTCATTGATATAAATTCAAGCAACACGAGTGATTTAGGTTTCCAATACGGTTCGGGTAGCGGCTCCGGCGCGGGGATAAGTATTTCTCCTGGCGCGTGGGGCGTCGGCGAATCAATCGGGCGCGGCGGCTACAGCAACAACCCGCTCAAATGGATTGACCGTCACCGCACAGATTTGTTTGTTTCGATTCAAGCCCTCGTCAACCAAGGCAAAGCGCGAATTCTTTCCCGCCCAAGCATTACGACCATGAGCGGCGAACAGGCGACTATTCAAATCGGCGGACAAATTCCCTACAGTACTTCAAATTTCGGCGGCACCACGGTTCAGTTTAAGGACTACGGAATTATTCTGCAGTGCCGACCGATTGTTGACGGCGACAACAAAATCACCGTGGCGGTTCACGCGGAAGTTAGCAACCTCAGCGGGCAAAGCGTCGACGGGCAACCGATTATCTCCAATCGTCACGCCGAAGCCGTCATTAATCTTGAATCGGGCACGTCAATGTTAATCGGCGGGCTTATGGATTCTTCCGAAGGCAAAAACGTTTCCAAAATCCCGTTGCTCGGAGACATTCCGATTATCGGCGAATTTTTCAAGTACAGCTACAAAAACAGAAGCAAGCGCGAGTTGGTTATCATCGTGACGCCGACCGTTGTTGAAACGACGGACACTGCGCCCATGACCGACGAAATGCGCAGTAGTTTCGCGCAGAGTAAGCAGGAACTTCAAGACAGGGAAGACGTTAATATTAATCCCGACAGAACGACTTACACCGCGTTTAAGTGAGAGAGGACTGACATGGCGGAAGGACGCAGTAGCATTGTCATCACGGTCTTCAGTACGACCTCAGGCATTGGCAAAACTTTTGTCGCCACGAATTTGGCGGCGGGCTTAGCCAAGGACGGAAACGCCGTTTGCCTTATCGATTTGGATTTGCAGTACGGCGACGTTGCAAATTATCTGAAGCTCCAAGACGTGCCGACTATCGCTGACATTCCGCCGACAGTGCCGCCCCACAAAGTTCAAAATTATATCGGAGAATTTCGTCACGGAAATGTTTCCTTCGCCGTGTTGCCCGCGCCGTATCGCGTCGAGCAATCGTACACCTTGGACGAGCGGCGAATCATTTCCATAATCAATCACCTGGACAAATTCAATTTTATCATCGTCGACACCAAAGCCGAGTTCAACGATATGAACATGGCAGTCATGGACATCAGCACGATTATAAATTTTCTGTGCGTGGCAGATTTCGTGCCCGCGATTAAAAATCTCAAGAGCGGCTACGAGGCAATCCTGCGCTTCGGCTACGACGTGAATAAAGTTCGCCCCGTTCTGAATCGCAGTGATTCGCAGACGCTAATCGACCCCGACGACGTCGAAGTTGTTTTGGGCAAAAATTTTTACCACAAAATTTCCAACGACTTCAAAGGCGCAAGCAATTCCATTCGCGCAGGCTGTCCGCTTATCTTAAGCGACACAAACTCAAAACTCAAGCGCGACCTTTACGACCTCGTTGGACTTTACACAAACCGCAAGCGCGAGAGCAAATCTTCGGGCGGCGGCGGTATCGTTTCCTTCTTTAAAAAAATTTGGAGCCGCTGAAATGAAGTACAGCACAATTCTGATTGACGCGGACGACGCGACGCTCATTCACACCACGAATATTTTCAAGCGACTGCCCGACCTGAATCTCGTTTCCTCCTATCGCGAAGTAAAATCTGCGCTCGGTCAAGGCACGGTCTTTAATCCGAATTTATTTCTCGTGGACATCGACGACGCGGACAATCGCAAAAGTTTGCCAGAGTTCGCGAAAATTTTTCCCAAAGCAATCGTCGTTGGAATTATGAGCAAATGGGATGCCGATAAAGCGTTCGAGAGCATTCGCGGCGGAGCAATCGGTTGCCTGCTCAAACCTTTTTCCGGCGAAGATATTCTTGACGGCGTGAAAATTTTCAGTCGCGGCGTCCGTCACACAAAGCCCCGTTCGTTTTCGTTCTTCAGCGCGAAGGGGCGCAGCGGCAAGACAACTTTAATTGCGAACCTCGCCCTATCAATCGTCAGGCAGACGGGCGATATGGTTGCAATTATCGACGCCGATTTACAGTTCAGCGACATGGCGATTTTCTTCGACGTGGAGCCGATGATGACCGTCGTCGAGGCGACGCGCGACATAAAATTTCTTTCGCCAATCCGACTTAACGCTTACTTCCTGCCCGTCGCTGAAAATATTCAACTTCTGTGCGGACCCAAGCGTTTGGAATATTCCGAGCTGGTCGACGTTGAAAGTTTAACCGCCGTCGTGCGCATGGCTCAAACTCTTTTCCACTACGTGCTGATTGATTTGCCGTCGGGCGTCAGTGCTTTTTCAACCAACATGTGCGAAATCGCCGATACGGTTTTCCTCTGCGGCATGTTGAACACCGGCTTTGAAATTCATCACATTCAGCGGACGTTGCCAATGTTCGAGATGTGGGAACAATACGGCAAGCAGCTCAAAGTTGTTCTAAGCCGCGTCGACGACAGGCAGAAGCTTGACATTGAACGTCAACTCAATCACAAAGTCGCCGCCGTCCTGCCCAACGAATTTCTCATGGTCTCGGCTGCCAACAGCGGCAAACTAAAAAACGTCATGAACTACGAAAATCTTCTCTCCCAAAAAATTAACACGCTAGCAGGAGAGATTATCCATGCTCATTAGTTTTGTAGCAGTCACTTGCGGGCTGGCAGTCGTCGTGATTCTTTTCCTCGTGCGGACGTGCCTGGCTCGCTATCACATCAACCTTTTCAACGCGCTGCGATTTTACGTCGACAAGGAGCCGCCGCCGCAAACTTTCATGGACTACAAGGCGGTCAAGTGGACGGTCGCGCTTGTGAAAAAAATCGCCGCAATCCTCCCGCAAACATCGTTCTTTGCAAAACTAAACGTAACTCTTCGCCGCGCAGGCTTGCCGTTGCTCGGTTCGGAGTTCGTCGTGGCGGTCGCGCTGACTTCAATCCTCGGCGGGCTGATTGTCTTGGCAATCACGCTCAACTCAACCGCCGCCGTCATGACTTTTGCGGCAATCGTCGCCACAGAAATTTTCCTGCTCAAGCGTCAAGTCAGCAAGCGTCGCGAACTTTTTGTTAATCAGCTAAGCGACTGCTTGACAACCGTTGCCAATTCTCTGCGCGCGGGTTTCAGTTTCGTGCAGGCAATGGATTTGGTTTCAAAGGAGATGGAGCCGCCAATCAGCGACGAGTTTGCTCACGTCATGCGCGACATTTCCTACGGCATGATTTTAGACGAGGCGTTGGAGGATATGGATAAGCGCGTCGGTAGCTATGACTTCCACCTAGTCGTTACCGCCGTGCTGATTCAGCGCGAAATCGGCGGCAACCTCGCGCACGTCCTCGACTCAATCAGTCAGACTATCACCGAACGAATCCGCATGCGCCGCGAAATTTTAACGCTGACCGCGCAAGGCAGAATGTCTTCCTGGCTCGTGTCGTTGCTCCCGATTTTTATCGCCGGTGCCATGCTCTTAATCTCCCCCACGCACTTCGACGAAACGCTAGCAAGTCCAATCGGGAGAATCGCCTTGGGCGTAGCGGCTGTCATGGCGATTACTGGATTCATCGTGATTCGTAAAATCGTCGCGATTAAAGTTGAGTAACGGAGCTACTCAAAAAATTTGTGAACAATTCGCTGAAAGGAGCGACTGCCATGCTGAAAAAAATTTATCAACGCCTCAAGCAAAAAGGTCAGGGCGTCGTGGAGTATGCGCTCCTGCTCGGATTGGTGGCGGTTATCGTCGTCGGCTTCACAACTGACAAAGGTTTGATTAGTACTTTTCAAACTACGCTGGAAAATGTCGTCGGGCACTTCACAACGTTTAACAAAGCATATGACAACGTCGGCACTAACAACGGCGGCGGCACTTGATTAAGCGCGCGGCGAAAAATTTTACTAAGCTAACAAGTTTCTCGCAAATCGGCTGACTTGTGGACTAGGTCGACAGTGCGAGCTAAGGATAGACTTTTCCAAGGAAAGGAGATAAAAACCATGTTGAAAAAAATTCGTGAGTTCTTCCAAAAGAAAGACTCGGAGAAGGGGCAGGGTGCAGTCGAGTACGCACTGGTTCTCGGCTTCGTGGCGATTATTGCCGTCTATCTTCTCACTGGTTCCGGACTGCAAACATCTACAAAGACAAACATTGCCAACACCAAGGAAGTTTCTGACCAAATCGCATCTGATTACGCGACTGCTAAAGGCACTAGTAGCGAAGGCAGCGAAGGCAGCGAAAGCGAAAGCAACGGCAACGCTAACCTCGACCCCTGACGGCTAATCCTCTGCTCTAGGACAAACGGAAAAAAATTACGGCATGAAAGCGGGGCGTGAGAAAGAGTGAGCGTCCACATAATTCCGAATCGCGTCTCGCAATCACGGTCGAATACATTGAACCCCTCAGCTTTACGGAGGGGCTCTTTTTTCAAGCGCGAGGTGAACGCGATGAAAATTTTAAGACGCGGGCAGGCATCAATCGAGTTCGCGCTGATACTGCCGATATTTGCAATGTTGCTGTTCGCCCTGGTTTACATTGGCTTCCTTTTTATCGACGTGGTGACCTTGGACGCGGCGGCGGCGGCGGCGGCAAGAGATGCGTCAATGAACGGCGGGACAGTCAACGCAACGCTCAAAGAAAAAATTAAGAACACGACGCTTTTTTTGTACTGGTACGAAATTGATAACGAGTCGCCGAAACGTTTGGAGCCAGTCAACGACGCGCACATTTTTACATACGGCATTAAAGCGAATCGGACAACGGACAACAGAATCTTGGAAATGTTTTTGCCGCCAGCATACACCGTCGTGAAAACAGCGTACAAGGAGTAAGTTATGGGACTTTTGGAGAGATTAGGCGGACGACAAAACGCGGAGCTTCGGTCGCAGGCTGAAATACTTTCGGCGGCGAAGGGCGAGGCGCAAACGTCGCGGGTGCAGTCTGCGTTCGACGAAAATTTGCCGAGCCGAAAAGTGGAGACGTTCACGGGCTATAGACCAACGGACACTTCGGAGAGCACGTATCAGCAGCTGAAGTTGAAAATTCATCGGCAAATCGTGTCGGAGATGTCGGCGGACGAACAAGAATTGCTAGCGGGTTCGGGGCGCAGTCGCGAAGAGATTCAAGAAATCGTGGCGGGCTATTGTCATCGGGCATTCGACGAGCAGGCAAGCATTTTCTCGCGCGGCGAACGACTGCAAATCATCGCGGACATTTGCGACGAAATTTTGGGCTTGGGACCGATTGAGCCGTTGCTGAAAGATTCGACGATAACGGAAGTGATGATAAACGGGGCGTCGCGGGTTTACGTGGAGCAAGCTGGCAAACTTTATCGGACGGACGTGCGGTTTCACGACGAGACGCACCTGATGAACATCATCGAAAAAATTTTGGCACCGCTCGGCAGAAGGATAGACGAATCGGCACCGATGGTCGACGCGCGTTTGGCGGACGGGTCGCGCGTAAACATAATCATTCCGCCGCTTGCGCTCGACGGAGCCATGGTCACGATAAGAAAATTTTCCAAGTCAGCGTTGAAAGTTCAAGACTTGATAAATTTCGGGACGCTTGACGAACGCATGGCAATTTTTTTGGAGGCGAGTGTCAAAGCGCGGCTGAATATTTTGGTGAGTGGCGGCACGGGTTCGGGCAAGACGACGACGCTTAACACGCTCAGTTCATTTATCCCCGACGACGACCGAATTGTCACGATTGAGGACGCGGCAGAGTTAAAACTTCAGCAAGACCACGTTGTAAGATTGGAATCACGCCCGCCGAACATTGAGGGCGAGGGCGCGATTGCGATTCGGGACTTGGTGAGGAACGCGCTACGCATGAGACCGGACAGAATAATCGTCGGCGAAGTTCGTTCGGGCGAGGCGTTGGATATGTTGCAGGCAATGAACACCGGTCACGACGGCTCCTTGACGACGGCGCACGCCAACACTCCGCGTGACGCTTTGAGCCGCTTGGAGACTATGGTTTTAATGGCGGGCATGGAGCTTCCTGTCCGCGCGATTCGCACACAAATTTCCGCCGCGATTGATTTAATCCTTCAGCAGTCGAGGATTCGTGACGGCTCCCGAAAAATCACGCACATCAGCGAGGTGCAGGGCATGGAGGGCGATACGATTGTCATGCAAGATTTGTTCGTGTACGTGCAGGATTACATTGACGAGCGCGGAAAATCTGTTGGGCACTTCGAGGCGACGGGGCTTCAGCCGTCGTTTTTGGATAAGTTCAAAATAAACGGCGTCGATTTGCCGCTAGAAATTTTCGAGGCGGACGGAGGGCGCGGCTGATGATTCTGTTCATTTCAATTTTCGCGGGCGTGTCAATGTTCCTGTTCCTTTGCATAATGATTCGGAAAGTCAAGAGCACGGAGCAGTTTCAAGCAAAAGTTCGACTGCAAAATTTATCGGTAGTGAGCAACCGTTTCGCCGAGGACAGAGCCGCTCCGACGGTTTTAGCGCGGCGCGATTGGTCGTCGCTGACTTTCACGGAACGAATCATCAATCCGCTATCGGACTCCGCGCAAGATTTTTTCATGCGGCTGGCACCGCGCGCGATTTTTAAATCAATCGAGCGGCACATAATCTTGGCGGGCAAGCAGACGGCGTGGAGCGTCGACAAAGCAATTTTCATTTGGGGCGAATCAATCTTAGCGGGCTTCATTGCGGGCGCACTGATTTTTTGGCTGACGGATTTATTTTTGATTCAGCGGGTGGCGATTTGGATTTTCCTGACGGCGGTGGGAATTTTGTTGCCGGTGTCGTTCGTGCAGACGAAAATCCGCGAGCGTCAAGAAAAAATCGTATCGGAACTTCCGCCGTTCTTGGACTTGCTAAGCGTGAGCGTTCAAGCGGGGCTGTCGTTCGATGCGTCGGTCGACAGAATTTTGAAACGTTCTACGGGACCGCTCATGGACGAGTTCCGCCAAATGCAAAAGGATTTGCGGCTGGGTTTGTCAAAAAAAGAAGCCCTCCACGAGCTGGCGGGCAGATGTGACTTGGAAGATATTTATTTGTTCACGACGTCGGTAATTCAGTCGGAGCGGCTGGGCGCAAGCATGGCTAAAACTTTAATCGAGCAGGCAAAGAACATGCGCGAGCGTTATCAGCAGAGAATCAAAGCGAAGGCACTCAAGGCTCCGATAAAAATTTTGTTCCCGCTGGTGCTGCTCATCTTCCCGACGATTTTTATAATAATCTTGTTGCCGCCGCTATTGAACATTCTCAGCAACTTGAATCTCATGCCGAACTGATTCAAGGGAGCCGTCACTGATACTTGAGCTTAAGCGCGGCGTTTACGAAATCGCGGAAGAGCGGGTGCGGGTGATTCGGGCGCGATTTTAATTCGGGGTGGAATTGACAGCCCACGAACCACGGATGAATTTCCTTGCGCAGTTCGATAATTTCAACCAAGCTGTCGTCGGGGAGCACGCCCGCAATTATCATGCCGTGCGCGCCGAAAATTTCGCGGAATTTGTTATTGAACTCGAAGCGGTGCCGATGACGTTCGCTGATTTGGTCGACGCCATAAGCCGCCGCCGTGTGTGTGTCTGGCAAAACTTTGCAGGGATACGCGCCAAGCCGCATAGTGCCGCCCTTTTCCGTCACGGCAAGTTGGGAATCCATAAGCGCGATAACGGGGTGTTCGGTGTCAGGATTAAATTCTGTGGAGTTGGCGTCGGCGAAGTTGCAAACGTTGCGGGCAAATTCAATCGCGGCGCATTGCATACCCAAGCACAAGCCGAAGAACGGAATTTTATTTTCGCGGGCAAAAGTTATCGCCTTAATCTTGCCCTCAATGCCGCGGTCGCCGAAACCGCCCGGCACCAGAATTCCGCGACAGCCGCTGAAAATTTCTTCCAAGTCGACGTCGGGGCATTCAATCTTTTCCGCGTTCACGAACTTAATTTTAACTTTCGTCGAATGTTCAATGCCCGCGTGGTGAAGAGCCTCAACGACGGAAATGTAAGCGTCAGGCAACTCAACATATTTCCCGACCAGCGCGATTTTTATCGTGCGTTCGGGATTTTTAATTTTGTGAACCATGCGCCGCCACTCGTCGAGCTTGGGCGGGGCTTGCGGCAGATTTAATTTCTCCAGCGCAATTTTATCCAGCCCCTCGTTCTCCATGATAAGCGGCACTTCATAAATCGTTTCCGCCGTCCGATTTTCAATAACGGCGTTCTCGTCCACGTCGCAGAAAAGGGCTATCTTGCGCTTGAGTTCGCGGGTAATGGGATAATCCGTTCTGCAAACTAAAATGTCCGGCTGAATTCCGATTGCGCGCAATTCTTTGACGCTGTGCTGAGTTGGCTTAGTTTTGAGTTCGCCCGCCGCCCCGATATACGGCAAAAGCGTCACGTGGATATAAAGCGCGTCGTTCTTGCCGACTTCCTTTTTGACTTGGCGAATCGCTTCAAGGAACGGCAAACTTTCAATATCGCCGACAGTGCCGCCGACCTCCGTTATCACCACGTCCGCCTTGTCAGCCTCCGCCACGGCATAGACGCGCGCCTTAATCTCGTTTGTGACGTGCGGGATAACTTGCACCGTCGAGCCGAGGTAGTCACCTTTGCGCTCCTTAGACAAAACTGACCAATAAACTTTGCCCGTGGTTGTGTTCGAGTGCTTGCTTAGATTAATGTCGATGAATCGTTCGTAGTGTCCCAAGTCCAGGTCGGTCTCCGCGCCGTCGTCGGTCACGAAAACTTCGCCGTGCTGATATGGGCTCATTGTGCCGGGGTCGATGTTGATGTAGGGGTCGAACTTTTGAATCGTAACTTTCAAGCCGCGGCTTTTAAGAAGTCTGCCGAGTGAGGCTGCTGTGATTCCTTTGCCTAGCGACGAAACTACTCCGCCGGTCACAAAAATATATTTAGCCATTTTGTCCTCCTTTAACTACTTTATTTTCCTGTGTTTGATTCTGCCAATGAAAATTTTTTCCTGCCGAAAAATCTCGCGGGCAATTACATAAAAATTTTTTAGACTTTTTTATTTTGCTCTAATGTAAG
>JAFPVP010000120.1 GCA_017412925.1 Selenomonadaceae bacterium | reverse complement strand
CCGCTTTACCTGCGCACGACGGAGGAAATGTTCGCGGAATTTGATTATCTGGACGAGGCGACGGCTTACGAGGCAATCGTCACCAATCCCAACAAAATCGCTGACGCCGTGGAATTTTTGAAGCCGATCCCCGACGGACTTTACTCGCCGCAAGTGCCCGGCGCAGAAGAAGAAATTCGCGAAACTTCCTACGCCAAAGCCAGAAAACTTTACGGGAAAAATTTGCCGCCGCTGGTTGAAGCGCGTTTGGAGCAGGAGCTCAAACCGATAATCGGGCACGGCTTCGCGGGACTTTATCTAATCGCGCAACGGCTCGTGAAAAAATCCAACGACGACGGCTATCTTGTCGGTTCTCGCGGAAGTGTCGGTTCGTCATTCGTCGCCACGCTCACGGGCATCACTGAAGTTAATCCTCTGCCGCCGCACTACCGTTGCCCGAAGTGTCAATACAGCAAATTTTTCACGGCGGGCGAAGTCGGCTGCGGCTACGATTTGGAAAATAAAAATTGTCCCGTGTGCGGTCATCCGCTGATTAAGGACGGGCATGACATTCCGTTTGCAGTTTTCTTGGGCTTCGACGGCGACAAAGTTCCCGACATCGATTTAAATTTTTCGGGCGAATATCAATCGACGGCGCACAAATACACCGAAGTTCTTTTCGGCAAGCACAACGTCTACCGCGCCGGAACGATTGCCACCGTCGCGGAGAAAACTTCCTTTGGGCTGGTGAAAAAATTTTACGAGGAGCGCGGGCAGAAAAAACACGCCGCGTTTATCGCCAAAATTGCTGCGGGCTGTCAGGGCGTCAAGCGCACGACTGGTCAGCACCCCGCAGGAATTATGGTCGTGCCGCGCGATATGGATATTCACTACTTCACGCCGATTCAATATCCTGCCGACAACAAAGACGCCTCCACGACGACGACGCATTTTGATTATCACTCGATTAGCTCGCGGCTGGTTAAGCTCGACATTTTGGGGCACGTCGACCCGACGATGATTCGCATGCTGGAAAATTTAACTCACCGCGACCCGAAAACTATTCCGCTCGACGATAAACCGACGCTGAGTTTATTTAACTCGACGAACGCGCTGGGATTGACGCCGCAACAAATCGGCACGAAATCTGGGACGTTCGGCTTGCCGGAATTCCGTACGGGCTTTACGCGGCAAATGATTGACGACACGCACCCCGATTGTTTCAGCGACTTGGTTAGGATTTCGGGCTTTTCGCACGGCACGGACGTTTGGCTCGGCAACGCGCAGGATTTAATTCGTCAAGGCAAGTGCAATTTGAAGAACGCAATTTCCGCCCGCGATGATATTATGATGTATCTGATTCATCACGGCGTCGACGCGCTCAAATCGTTTAAGACAATGGAGAGCGTGCGCAAGGGCAAGGGCATTAAGTCGGACGTTGTCGAAGATTTGAAAGCGCACGACGTGCCCGACTGGTACATTGACAGCTGCCAGAAGATTAAATATCTGTTCCCGCGCGCGCACGCCACCGCCTACGTCATGATGGCTTACCGCATCGCCTACTGCAAAGTTCATTACCCGCTGGCTTATTACGCGGCGTATTTCAGCAAGCGTACGGAAGAATTCGACGCCAACGAGATCATCAAAGGTCAGCAGCATATCAAGAAAAAATTGGACGAGCTGGAGGATTTGGCGAACGAGCGCAAGCTTGACGATAAGGAGGACAATCGCCTTGCCGATTATCAAGTCGTGTACGAATATTTTCTGCGCGGCTTCACGTTCGAGCGAGCGAATTTGTACGAGTCGGCGGCGGAGGATTTTATTATCAAGAAAAATTCTCTGCTAATGTCGCTAAGTTCAATCGACGGCGTAAGCGAGGCAATGGCAAAAAATATCGTGGCGGCTCGCAAGGACGGCAAATTTTCTTCAATCGACGACCTTAAAAATCGTGCGGGCATTAACAAAGTCGGTGTCGCGGCTCTGAAAAGTCACGGCTGCTTGAAGAATTTGCAGGAGAGCAATCAAATCACTCTGTTCTGATTCCTTTACATTCCGCGCAACTTTTGATAAACTGTAAAAAACTTTTACGGGAGGTGGCGTAAGTTGAATATCGGCGATAAAATTTTTTACCCCATGCACGGCGCGGGCGAAATCACGGGCATAGAAAAAAATGAGGTCGGCGGAATAACCAACTCTTACTATGTCTTTCGCCTTCCGATGGGCAGTCTAAAACTTATGCTACCCATCAACAAAGAGGCGGAAATCGGCTTGCGCAAGCTGATTGAACCTGCGCAGGTCAAGGAAGTTGTCGAGGTCTTGACGGCGGAGAGCGAACAAGTTCCGGGCAGTTGGAACAAAAGATTCCACACGAACCTTGAGCGGCTTAAGACGGGAAATATTTTGAACACGGCGGCGGTTGCGCGGAATTTATCTCGGCAGAACAGCAAGAGAAAAGTTTCCAGCGGCGAGAAGCGTCTGCTTGACCTGTCGCGCCAACTTTTAATCAGCGAATTGGTTTATGTGTGCGATAAGCCGCCCGAAGAAATTACAGCGTGGGTCGACGAGCTGATAGGCTTGCCCGCGCCCGACGAAAGCTGAAAAGTTTAATCCCGAAGGCAAATAACGCTTCGGGATTTTTTGTTGAGCGGCTAACATCTTGTCAAAGAAAATAAAGCGTGGTAGAATTTCGCCGAAAACAAAAAGGCGTGGTGAGTTAATGCTGAAAGAATTGGCGCGAGCCAAAATTAATTTGACGCTGGACATCTTGGGCGTGCGTGCGGACGGCTATCACGAAGTGTCGATGATAATGCAGACGATTGAGCTTGCTGACGAAGTGGAGCTGGAAAAAATTTCGGGCGGAATACGTTTGGCAATGGACGCTACGGAGATTCAAGGCGGCGAAAATATTCCGACGGACGAGAGAAATTTGGCGTGGAAAGCGGCGATTGAGTTTCAAAAGTTCTGCGGAAAAAATTTTGGCGTGGCGATAAACCTGACGAAAAAAATTCCTGCGGCGGCGGGCTTAGCGGGCGGCTCGGCGGACGCGGCGGCAGTTATTCGCGGTATGAATCGCCTTTACGAAACGCGCTTAACGGAAAAGGAGCTTTGCGAAATCGGCGCGCGGGTTGGCTCGGACGTGCCCTTCTGCATAATCGGCGGCACGTGTCTTGCCGAAGGTCGCGGCGCAACTTTGACGCAGCTCACTCCGATAAAAAATTTCAGCGTGGTTTTGGCTAAGCCCGACGGAGAAATTTCTACGGCTTGGGCTTACAAAACTTACGACGAAAATCCTGCAAAAACTCACCCGCCGAACGAAAAGATTATCAGACAGCTGGAGAGCGGTGATTATGCTACGGCGTTCAAAAATTTTTCCAACGCGCTTGAGGACGTCGCGCTTAAGAAAATCCCCGCCATTGCCGATTGTAAGAAGAAGATGTTCGCCGCCGGTGCAAAGGTTGCGCTGATGAGCGGCTCCGGTCCGACGGTTTTTGCCTTGACGGACAACGACCTAATCGCAGAAAAAATCGCCGCAAGCGTTGAGAATGCGCAAGTTTTTATCACGAAGACTTTTTAAGTAAGGATGAATGACGATGGGCAGATTGGAACCGATAAAAATTGACAGCTATCAGCCGCTTCGCGAGACGGTTTGCGAAGTTCTGCGCGACGCGATAAGGCGCGGGGTATTGGAGCCTGGAGAGCGGCTAATGGAAGTTCAGCTGGCAGAAGAATTGGGAATCAGTCGCACGCCCGTGCGCGAGGCAATTCGCAAGCTCGAACAAGAAGGCTACGTTATAATGTTGCCGCGCAGAGGAACTTACGTATCAAGCGTGTCCGTCCACGACGTGAAAGAAATTTTTGAGATACGCACGGCACTCGAATCGCTGGCGACGGTGTTGGCTACGGTGCGCATTGAGCCTGAAGAATTGGAAAAACTCCGCGCACTGCTCGCCGAAATCGAAGGGCATATTGAACGCAAGGACATAGAAAAAATCGTCGCGACGGATATTGAATTCCACGGGTTGCTTTATCAAGTCAGCCGCAACGACCGGCTCGTCACGATAATCAGCAACTTAAAAGAACAGCTCGCCCGCTTCCGTACGCTGTCAATGTCATATCCCGGACGCCTTCAAGAGACCCTGGAAGAACACCGTGCAATGGTCGAGGCGATAGCGGCAGGAGATGCAGACGCGGCACGCGAAGCCGCCGAACGTCACATGGAACAGGCGGAAAAAACTTTGTTAAAGGCAATGAGAAAAAACAAAAATAAGGAACAGGAGGTTTAATATGCATCTGGAGACAATCATACTTGCGGCGGGCAAGGGCACGCGCATGAAAAGCAAAATGCCCAAAGTATTGCATAAAGTCGGCGGCAAGCCCATGCTTCAGCACGTGATAGACGCGGCAAAAAAAGCTGGCTCGTCGCGTGAAGTTGTCGTAATCGGTTCGGGCGCGGAACTGGTCACGGAAGTAATTTCGGGCGTTGAATTTGTAGTTCAGGAGGAGCAACTCGGCACGGGGCACGCGGTTCTTTCAGCTAAGAAAAATTTTGAGCAGGCGGAAGGAACCGTTTTGATTCTGTGCGGCGACACTCCGCTTTTGACGGCGAAACTTTTGCAAGATTTCACTGCGGCGCACGAAAATTCAACCTGCGCGGCGACTGTCTTAACAGCAAAAATGCCCGACGCCACAGGTTACGGGCGAATTATCCGCGAGGAGGACGGTAGCTTTGGGAAAATCGTCGAGGAGAAGGACGCGACCGAATTCGAGAAAAAAATCCTTGAAGTCAACGCGGGAGTCTACTGCTTCGATGTGAAAAAACTTTTCGGCTCGTTGGAAAAAGTCAACAACAATAACGCTCAGGGCGAATACTATCTGCCCGACGTGCTGACGATTTTAAAGAACGCAGGAGAAAAAATCGGCGCGTTCACCGCCCAATACGCCGACGAAACGCTCGGAATAAATTCGCGCGTGCAACTTGCCGCCGCCGATAAAATTTTCCGCATGAAAAAAAATCGCGAGCTTATGGATTCGGGCGTCACGATTATCGACCCGAACACGACTTTTATCGATTACGACGTACAAATCGGGCAGGACACGATTATCCACCCGAACAGCTACATTGAGGGCAAGACGACTATCGGCGAGGACTGCGCGATTGGTCCGAATATCCGCTTTGTCGATATGAAGGTCGGCAATAAAGTTACGGCGCAGTTCAGCTACTGCCACGAGGCGGAAATTTGCGACGGCGTCACGCTCGGTCCCTACGTTCATATTCGTCCGGGCACGACGATTGGCGAGAACGTCAAAATCGGCAACTTCGTGGAGATTAAAAACTCGAACGTCGGCAAAGATTCCAAACTCCCGCACTTGCAATATATCGGCGATACGGACATGGGTAGCGGCGTCAACATCGGCTGCGGTACCGTCACCTGCAACTACGACGGCAAAAATAAATTCCGCACGAAAATTGGCGACAACGTTTTTATCGGCTGCAACACGAATTTGGTTGCGCCGGTTAAAGTTGGCGACGGCGCGTACATTGCCGCCGGCTCCACGATAACCAAGGACGTTCCGAAAAATAATTTGGCTGTTGCCCGCTCCCGTCAAACAAATATCGAAGTCTGGAACGATAGACGGAAATAATTTTAAGGAGGAAGATTTTTTATGAATGTTGTAATTTGGGTTCAATACGATACTATCGCCACGCAAGCCAAAGCCAAGGGAAAAAGTCTGTTGGGACCGGCGTTCGCCGCACTCGACAAGCCCAAGGGTAGCGCAAATATCGTCGGTGTCGTTGAATCCGTGCCCATGCCGATTAACAAGCTTGACACAATCGACAAGCGCGAACTCGTCAACGTCGACCATGATTTGGTTCTCGTTACGGGGCATGATGTCGACCTCGCGCCGATTTTAAAGGAGGCGGAGGAGCTCGGTCTTGACACTGATAAATTTGTCCTCGACCGCACAGTTTTAATCCCTGGCTTCACGCTTGAGAAATATAAGGAACTGCGCCACTCCGATTTGTCGATTCTGTCTATGGGCTGGTGGGCAGGCATTGCTTATCATAAACTCGGCTTGCCTGAACTTTCGCCGACAATCGGCATGTACACTTCCGAAGAACATTTTATGAACTTCCTGCCTGAAGCGCGCTGGCACCTCCAAAAAGATTTGCACTTTGAGCGCACGGAATACAATCACGACTTGGGCATCAACTATCCGATTTTCTGGCTGGACGGCACGCAGTGGGCAATGAACGGTTTCACGAACGACGCCGACGCGCTGGAGACTTGGAACGAGCGCAAGGATAAAATTAATTGGTCTAACGTCCTAGTGACGATGCACACCGCAAGCCCCGCCGTTTTGGAGCGTTTTAACTGCTTGCCCTACGCGAAGAAGGCTTGCTTTGTGCCATTCGAGACGGAGCTTGAGTCGGGCTTTTACGTCGACCCTAACCTTTGCAGCGGCAATCTTTTGCAGGCGGCGGAGGGTATCGCTACGGGCGCAATTCAAGCTTACGACGTTTGGGATTTGTTGCTCTACGGCAAAAAAACGCCGCTTAAATAAGCTGTTAGCTACTAGCTGTTAGCTGTTAGAAAATACTAAAAGCGAACAGCTAAAAGCTAAAAGCTAGAAGCTAGAAGCTAAAAAAGGGAGCTGTTGAAAGTGAGCATTAACGGCAACACGAGTAACCTCTGCTTGATGACGGGCAATGCCAATCCTGAGTTGGCGAAAAAAATCGCTGACCGCGTGGGCGTGGAGCTTGTCGATACCTTCGTTGGACGATTCAATAACGGCGAGACGCAAGTCATGATTAATCGGAGCATTCGCGGCAAGGATATTTTTATCGTCAATTCCACGTCGCAGCCCGTCAACGATAACTTGATGGATTTGCTGATTATGGCGGACGCTTGCAAACGCGCTTCGGCGCACTCAATCACGGCGGTTGTTCCCTACTACGCCTACGCCCGCCAAGACCGTAAAACGCGCGGACGTGAACCTATCTCCGCCAAGCTCGTCGCAAATTTAATCGTCGCGGCGGGCATGACCAGAGTTTTAACCGTCGACCTCCACGCTGGGCAGATTCAAGGTTTTTTCGACATTCCCGTTGACCACCTGCGCGCGGCTCCCATTTTTGCCGACTACTTCAACAGTCAAAATTTCGGCGAAGATTTGGTTGTCGTCTCACCCGATTTGGGCGGCGTCACTCGCGCAAGAAAGTTGGCGGATTATGTCAAGGCTCCAATCGCCATCATCGAAAAGCGGCGTCCGCGTCCGGGCGAAGCGGAAGTTATGAGCATTATCGGCGACGTGCAGGGCAAAGTTGCGCTGATGATTGATGACATTGTCGACACGGCGGGCAGTCTTTGCGAAGGCGCGAAATCTCTTAAGCGGCTCGGCGCAAAAAAAGTTATCGCCGCGTGTACACATGCCGTCCTCAGCAATAACGCCGTCGAAAAAATTAATAACTCCGATATTGAACAGCTCGTAATCACCGACACGATAGCTTTGCCGCCCGAAAAACATTCGCCAAAAATTACGGTGCTAAGCATGGCGGAAGCTATCGGCGACGTTATCTTGAGCATTCAATCCCACCGTTCAGTCAGTTTACTCTTTAAATAATCGATAAAAAACTTTTTGCGGGCGGGCAACGTGCTCGCCCCGATTTTTTTGCAGAGAGGAGAAAATTTTTTATGTCTGTTGAAAAAATGCAGTTCCAAGCCGAAACTAAACGGCTGCTCGATTTGGTTGTCAATTCCATTTACACCAACAAAGAAATTTTTCTGCGCGAACTCATCAGCAACGCCAGCGACGCCCTCGACAAGTTGAGAATCGAATCGCTCACCAATAAAGAACTCGCCGACGACCTCGCTCCCGAAATTTTTATCGTTCCCGACGAAAACTCCAAGACAATCACCATTTCCGATAACGGAATTGGCATGACGCGCGACGAAGTCATAAACAACATCGGCACTATCGCCAAATCGGGCACGAAAGATTTCCTCGACAAAATTCGCGAGTCTTCCAACGCCGCCGCGCAGGAGCTTATCGGACAATTCGGCGTGGGCTTTTATTCCGCGTTCATCGTTGCCGATAAAGTCGAACTCCTCACGCGCAAGGCAGGCGAAAATTCTGCCGTTAAATGGACTTCTGACGGCGCGGGCGAATACGAGATTGACGACTGCGACAAAGATTCGCGCGGCACAACTGTCGTTCTCCACCTTAAGCCCGAATTCTGCGGCGACGACGAATACAATTTCACCGACGTTTATCAAATCGAACGCCTCATCAAAAAATATTCCGACTTCGTGCGCTACCCGATTAAAATGAATTTTGAAGTTAAGGATAAGCCCGAAGACGAGCCGCAAATAGAAATTCGCACCGTTAATTCCATGAAGCCGCTTTGGACGCGCCCCAAATCCGAATTGACCCGCGAAGACTACGACGAATTTTTTAAACATCAGCTCCACGAGTGGGAAGCTCCGTTGGAAGTTTTCCACATCAAGGCGGAGGGCACCGTCGAATACACCGCGCTCCTTTGCATTCCCAAACACGCCGCGCCCGATCTTTATTATTCCAATTACGAGGCGGGCTTGCAGCTGTATTCGCGCCACGTTTTTATTATGGACAAGTGCAAAGATTTTCTGCCGGATTATTTGCGTTTCGCCAAAGGTTTGGTTGATTCGCCCGACCTGCCGCTGAATATTTCCCGCGAAATTCTCCAGCAGAGCACCGAAGTTAAAGTTATCGGCAAGGCGTTGGAAAAAAATATTATTAAACAGCTCGGCAAGATGCTCAAGGACGACCGCGACAAATACGAGGCTTTTTGGCTCGAATTCGGCAAATCTATCAAGTTCGGCGTCTACAACAGCATGTTTGACACCAAATTGAAAGACTCGCTCAAGGATTTGCTGATTTTCCCCACGTCCAAAGAAAAATTCTCCACTTTAGCCGAATACGTCGCCCGTATGCCCGACTTTCAGAAAAAAATTTACGTCGCGGCAGGTAAAGACGCGGCGGCGATTCAACAGCTCCCGCAAATGGAACTTTTGCGCGAACGCGGGCTTGAAGTTATTTATTTAACCGACCCCGTCGACGAATTTGTGATTGACGTCCTGCACGAATACGCCGAAAAACATTTCCAATCGATCACCCGCGAAGATTTCGAGCTTGACGACGCCGAATCACAAAAAATTAAGGAAGAAGTCGCCGAAATTGCCAAGAGCCACGAAGATTTACTTAAGGACGTTAAAGAGGCCGTCGGCAATAACGTTCACGAAGTAAAATTGACTTCCAGGCTTAAATCGGGCGCGGTTTGTCTCGTCACGGCGGAAAATTCCCCGTCGCTGTCCATGGAAAAAACTTTCGCCGCCATGAATAATCCCATGTTCAAAGCCGTTCAAATTCTCGAACTCAACCCGAATCACGCCGTTTTTAAGAAGTTGGAAGCCCTTCACGCGCAAGATAAAAATTCTGCGGACTTTAAAAACTTTTGCACGACGCTTTACTCTCTCGCCCTGCTAATCGAAGGCGTCATGCCCGACAACCCCGCCGATTTAGCCAATAAAATTACCGATTTGCTCACGAAATGATTTGTAATTCGTTCAAAAATCGTTTAAAATCCTTTTGCACACATTGCAGAAGGATTTTTTTCTTGCGGAGGTACGTTTATGAAAAATTTTGATTTAAAAATTCTTTCCAATGAGCCGGTCGCCGAAAAAATTTTTAAATTAATTCTCGACGCGCCCGAACTCGCCGAAAATTCCCGCGCAGGTCAATTCGTTCAAGTTAAAATTTCTGACGAATTCACGTTGCGCCGCCCGCTCGGCATCGCGGGCAATTTGAACGGCAAAGTTACGATTTTTTATCGCGCAGTCGGTCGCGGCACAGAAACTTTATCTAAAAAGCGCGGCGGCGAAAATTTAAACGTTCTCGGTGCGCTCGGAAACGGTTATTCGACTCCAAACGGCAAAGTTTTACTGGTTGGCGGCGGCATGGGGCTTGCTCCTTTGCTGTGCGCGGCTGAAAATTTTAATTCGGACGTTTTAATTGGCGGCAGAACTAAAGCCGAAGTTATTTTTTGGCAAAATGAGTTTAAAAATTACGCCGGAAATATTTTTATCACGACTGATGACGGTAGTTATCATAAAAAAGGCTTCGCAACTGACCTTTTACCCGAAATTTTAGGCGATTATTCTGCGATTTACACTTGCGGACCCGAAATTATGATGCGCGGCGTCGCTAAAATTGCTTTAAATAACAATTTGCCCTGCGAGGTCTCCTTTGAAAAACGCATGGCTTGCGGTTTGGGCGCGTGTTTAAGCTGTTCAATCGACACCGCCGACGGTAGAAAAAAAGTTTGCAAAGACGGTCCAATTTTCGACGCCAAAGAGGTATTTTAAATGACGTCCCAATCTTCTGCTCGTTTAGTCGAGTTTGATTACTTTCGCGGAATTGGTATTTTTGTAGTTGTAATGTGGCATATGCTTATGCTTCTTGGCGAGCATGAATTTGTAATGTACGGATACTCCAGATTTGATAAACTGTTTGCGCTTACTTTTAACAGTTCTACGGCGTTCTTCGTCTTCATGTCTGGTTTTATGTTTTTTTGGATATATTATCGGCGCGGTTTTCAATTCGGAGCTTTTCTTAAAGGCAAGTTCAGAAATCTTTTTCGTCCGTATTTTTTAATAGCGACGATTTTCTCGGTGTTGCATATTATTTACGGCACATACACGGGACGAATTGCGGATTGGCATAGTGGCGTTGAAAACAATCTCGAAAGATTTTTAGCTGTGACGTGGACGTATTGGTCATTTTGGTACATGCCGTTCATCACGGTAGTATTTATTATGTCGCCTGTTTATTTGAGATTTATCAAGTACCGTCTCGGTCTGCAGATATTCCTGATAATATTTGGCATATTTGTAAGTTCTTCTATCGGTCGATATGATGTCAACGCATTCCACAGTTGCGCATATTTTTCGGTATATTATATATTTGGAATTTTTTGCGCACAGCATTACGAACGAATCAAAAATTTTTCGGTGAAGTTTTGGATAGCTCTTCTGGAGCTGTATTTAATGGCGATTTTGTTAGCATCCGCCTTTTGTTTTTATAATTACGGAGCGATGAGTTTTCAATCGTCGTGGGGGGTATTAATTAAAGATTTTACGCCGATATTCAAATTGCCCGAATGTCTGTTGCTCCTTTGGGTGGCGGAAAAACTTGCAAACTTATCCGAGGTTTTGAAAAAAATTCTTCCGATTATGGGCAAATACAGTTTTGCAATATTTTTTCTGCATAATTTTTTTATAGCAATTTTTGAAGAGGTAGCTTTTTGGGCTGGTATGGAACATCCTTTACAAAATACGGCATGGATTTACCCTGTCGGGTTCACAGTGACGATTTTTGTTTGTGGAATTTGTATACTCCTTGCAAAATTTCTTAAGGATAAAATTGGCGCAAACAGTCGAGTTTATATTGGAGTTTAATTAGGAGGGGATTTCAATGAATAATTTCGCTTTTTTGGCTCAAAATCCCGATTATCGTTCGTTTTCTAAAGATTGTATCGACGCGGAAATTGCTTTTAAAAATTCCTACGATTCGTGCGTTAAATTAACTCGCACCGCACTCGACGCCGCCATTAAATATTTTTACGCCAAAAATAACCGCGCTTTTTCCGATAATCTCTTTGATTTAATCGAAAATGCCGGCTTAAACCGTTCTTTGAGCGATAAATTACATTTTTGTCGCAGACTCGGCAACGACGCTATCCATAATAAAAAAGAATTTTCAGCTGAAGAGGCGCAACAATGCCTTAAAAACCTTTTTGATTTTGTGAATTTCATTGATAATCGCCAAATTGCCTTTAAAAATTTAATCGGAATGGAAAATATTCTTCAAACCGAACTTTGCGGAATTAAGCTTAATACTCCGATATTTGCCGCGTCTGGGACGTTCGGTTTCGGCGAGGAATTTGCTGATTTTGTCGATTTAAAGCGGCTCGGCGGCGTCATGGTCAAGTGCATTACGCCTAAACCGCGTCGCGGCAATGATGGCGTTCGCATTACTGAAACTCCAGCGGGCATGTTGAATTGTATTGGGCTTGAAAATCCCGGCGTCGACGCTTTTTTAACCAAAATTTTGCCGCGAATTAAGGATAAAATGAACATTATCGTTAATATCAGCGGTTCAAGCGTTGAAGATTACGCAAAACTCGCCAAAATGCTCGATGTCGACGGAATTTCTGCCATTGAATTAAATATTTCCTGCCCAAATGTCAAAGACGGCGGAATTATTTTCGGCACGGACGAAAAACAAGCTTCAAAAGTTACTTTTGCCGCAAAAAACGCCACAAAAAAGCCCGTTATCGTCAAATTAAGCCCGAATGTCACTGATATTACTAAAATTGCCCGCGCTGTCGAAAGCTCTGGCGCGGATTGCATTTCGATGATTAATACGCTAATGGGCATGGAAATTAATATTCAGACGTGGCGACCGACGCTTGGAAATGTCACGGGCGGCTTGTCCGGTGGCGCAATTAAGCCCGTCGCGCTCAGAATGGTCTATCAAACTGCAAACGCTGTTAAAATTCCGATTATCGGCATGGGCGGCATTCGTTCGGCTTCCGACGTGGCAGAATTCTTTTTGGCGGGCGCGTCCGCTGTCGCTATCGGCACCGCAAATTTTTCCGAGCCGTCAATTACAATGAAAATCGCCGACGATTTGGAAAAATATCTGCGAAGTTGCAGCTTAAATTCCATTAAAGACCTAATCGGCAAGGTTAAAGCCTAAAAAAATTCCCCATCCGAATTGGACGGGGATTTTTTATTCAAAGCAAGCGTAAACAGCCAAGGTGCCGCGCCCGACGCTGACAGAAATTTTATCGGCGTCAAGGCGGTTGCTAGTTGCGTTCGGGAAATTTTGCGTCAAGGTCGCGCCGTCAAGTTCCCAGTGCAGATTTTTCGTCGTGACGCCCGCGCAAGAATTCGTCATCGGCAGGAGCGACACGGCAAGAGGATTTTTAAAAAATTTCACTTCGGCAGACTCGCCGCCGCGCAGATAGAAAATAATTTCGCGCTCGTCAGCTAGGAAAATTTTTCTGTCAATCGCCGCGCAGGTGAAAATCGTGCTGTAAAGGTGGTCGAAACGTCCGCCGAAACAGCCCGTCACAAGCGCGACGTGCTCGCCGAAAATTTCTCCGGCGCGATTAAGGGCAAGTTGCGTGTCGGTCAAATCTTTGTCGGCGGGATATTTTTCAACGGGAATATTTTTCGCCCGCGCCCACTCGACGGCAGAATTTTCCGCGCTGTCGAAATCGCCGATTAAAAAATTCGGAATCACTCCACACGCCCTGCAAAGTTCAACGCCCTTGTCAATGCAAAAAATTTTCCGTTCGACGACGACTTTCCTAAACCAATCGACGTTCGGAGCACGTCCTCCTCCCACGAATAAAATTTCTTGCGCGGAACTCGGATAGAAAATTTCGCACTGCGGAAGAATCATTTTAATTCGTGATGCCAGGGCGCGTCATCTTTTCGGGCGACATGTAAACTTTAAGCTGCTCCTCAGTCAAAATGCCCTTTTCCAAAATAATTTCGCGAATCGGGCGGCGCGTGGCGTAGGCTTCCTTGGCGAGCATGGAGCATTGTTCGTAGCCGAGGTGCGGCAGGAGCGCAGTCACGACGCCGACGGAGCTATCCAACCATTTCTGGCACTGTTCGCGGTTCGGTTCAAGTCCCGTCAAAAGTTTGTCGACGAAAGTGCGCGACGCATTGGCAAGATAATTCATGGAGCTGCAAAGGTTGTAAGCCATAATCGGCTCCATGACGTTGAGCTCAAATTGCCCGTTCTCGACGCCCAACGTGACCGCCAAATCGTTGCCGATAACTTGATAGCACGCCTGATCCATGACCTCGGCGATAACCGGATTGACTTTGCCGGGCATAATCGACGAGCCGGGCTGACGTTTCGGCAAAAAGATTTCGTTCAAGCCGCAACGAGGACCCGAAGCCATAAGGCGGAAGTCGTTCGCCATTTTGATAAGGACAAGCGCGGTATTTTTCAGCGCGGAGCTAACATCGACAAAGCCGTCCGTGTTGTTCGTGGCGTCGATAATGTTCGTGGAAGTCTCAAAATTTTCGCCGGTGATTTCGCGGAGTTTGCGGGCGACGATTTTAATATATTTCGGTTCGGCGTTCAAACCGGTGCCGACGGCGGTGCCGCCCATGTTAATCAAGCGGATGCTGTCAATCGCCCACTCAATGCGGCGGATAGAGCGACGAACGGCAGACGCATACGAGCCCATTTCTTGACCGAGCGTAATCGGAACGGCGTCCTGCAAATGTGTGCGCCCCATTTTGAGAATATCTTTGTATTCTTCCGCTTTTTGTTCAAGGGCGGTGGCAAGATAATCGAGCGCGGAGGTTACGTTGTGACTTTTATAAGTCAAGCAAACTTTAATGGCGGTCGGCAAGCTGTCGTTAGTCGATTGCGCCATGTTCGCGTGGTTGTTCGGGCTGATGATGTCGTAGCGACCTTTTGCCTCGCCGATAATTTCCAGCGCGCGGTTGCACAGGACTTCGTTCATGTTCATGTTGATTGAAGTGCCCGCGCCGCCTTGAATCGGGTCAACGGGGAACTGGTCGATAAATTCGCCGTCGATAATTTCTTCCGCAGCCTGAACGAGCGCGTTGCCGATTTTCCTGTCGAGACGACCGGTCTCCATGTTCGCCTGAGCCGCCGCCTTCTTAACTTTTGCCAGCGACTTGATAAAATCCTCGTCGAGCCTGCGTCCGGTGATTGTGAAGTTTTCAATCGCGCGCATGGTCTGCACGCCGTAATACGCCTCGTCCGGAATTTCGAGTTCTCCTAAAAAATCGTGTTCCTTTCTCATGCTAGCACCTCATTTAATTTTTTATATGCCGACGCCACAAAATTTTTTCTCGCCGCCAACCAAGCCTCTTGAGCGGTGAAAATTTTTTTTGCGCCGTCAATCATATTCCGTAAAGAAATTTCGCCAGGACTGCCCGCAGAAATTTTCCCGCGAACATTCGCCGCCGGTTCAAGGACGTTTGCAATTTCCGCGTCCGTGACTTCAAGCCCGCGCCCGATAATTTTTTCCGCGCAAGTGTTTAAAAGTTCAGCCGTCATATCGGAAATATTTTCAACTGCGCCGACCATTTCGCCAACGATGTCATGCGCCTCCGCGAACGAAATTTTAAACTTGCCGACCAAAAAATCTGCAAGCGCGGTAACCGTCGAAAAATTATTTTTCGCGGCAAGGTAGGCTCGCTCCTCATTGAACGTGATAAATTTCAGCGTCTCGGTAAAAAGATTCACCGCGTCCAAACTTGACTTGAAGCCCGCCCAAAATTGAGCGTGCGTCTCGAACAAATCCATGCACAGCGAAAACGGCGTATTCTTCATGATGGCGCAGCCCGCCGTAAAAGTTCCGAGCATGTGCGCCGACTTCGACTTAATCATCTCGAACGTCACGGGATTTTTTTTCTGCGGCATGATTGAACTGCAAATGGCAACCTCGCCGCCGACCTCCGCCAAGCTGAATTCGTTCGTGCACCAAATGTAATGATCTTGCGCCATGCGGCTAAGATTGACCATCATAATTGCCAGCGCACTTTCGACTTCAAGCAGATAATCTTTCGTGCCGACGCAGTCAAGCGCGTTGGTGACGGTGCCTTCAAAGCCCAAAAATTTTTCCAGCTTGTCGCGGTTAATCGGAAAGCCCGTGCCAGCAAGAGCCGCCGCGCCCAGTGCGCATTGATTTGTTTTCTGATAAGCCGCCTGCAACCGCTCAAAATCGCGTTGCAAAACTTCAACCGCCGCCGCGTAGTAGTAGCCGACCGTTATCGGTTGCGCGGGTTGTGTGTGCGTGTAGCCCGTGATAATCGTGCGCTGATATTTTTCGGCGAGTTCAAGCATTCTCTTTTGCAAAGCCAACACGCTTTGACAAATCTGCCAAAGAGCCTTGCGCGTCTCCATGCGCCACAACGCCGCGTAAATGTCATTGCGACTGCGCCCCGTGTGGAGCCGCCCGCCGATTTCAAGCCCGACATGCTGAATCAATTTCTGTTCGACGTTGAAATAAATTTCCTCGTACTTGCCGTCGATGTCCTCCGCCGAAAAATTTTTTTCAACCCACGTCAGCCCGTCAAGAATTTTAGCCGCCTCGTCCGCCGTGATAATTTTTTCCTCGGCGAGCATTTTTGCATAGGCGCGATTAAGTAAAATCAATTCCTCGAAGCCGTGCTCGTACTCAAGGAAAATGCCAGGCTTGGCGATTTCGTTGCGGAAATACTCCGACATTTCCGCTTTGATTCGATTTCTTCCGCGCATAATTTTTCCCTCATTCAAATCCGCAAATTACAGCAACATATTGCCCAACGCCATGCCGACGGCGACGCTGACGACACAGGTTATAATGCCTGGGATTTGGAAGCTGTGATTAAAGACGAATTTGCCTATTCGCGTGGTGCCCGTGCGGTCGAAGGCGATACCGGCAAGAATCGTCGCGTAAATCGGGACGAGGAAGTAGCCGTTGACTGCGGGGAACATACCAATCATCGTCGGCGGCGTAATTCCCAGCGTAATTCCCAGCGGTGCCAACGCGCCAATCGTCCCCGCTTGACTTAAAATCATCGCGCTAAGGAAGAACAGAATCAGCGCGAAGACCCACGGATTTTCCGCGACAATGTCAGCCGCGCCAGATTTGATAAAGTCAATGTTGTTGCGCGTCAAGGTGTCGCCCGCCCACGTCAAGCCGAAAATACAGTAGACGCCCATCAAGCCGTTCTTGAAAACCGATTGCTCAATGATTGAACTGACTTTGACGTTGCACGCGACGATAATCACGCCCGCCATAACCATCATAACCATTTCAATGCACATCGTCATCGTAAAGGAAACCATTTTGTCGCCGAGCATAGCGGAAGGACGCAGTTCAGGGAAAATGCCGAACGTGACGACGATAGCCGTAGCCAAAAGGTAAAGCCACACGGCGCGTTTCGTGCTCGCGGAGAATTCTCTAGCTTCGGCAATGTTGGCCTTCTCGTTTATCGGTGCAGCTTCGCCGCGCTGAACACGTTCGAGATATTCGGGGTCTTCGGCAAGTTCTTTGCCAACTCTTGACGCCCAAAGACAGCCGCACACGACGCCGATTAAAGTCGCGGGAATACAAACCATCAGAATATCGACGAGCGTGACGCCCGCAGGTGACAACAATCCGACCAGCGCGACCGTCGCCGCAGAAATCGGACAGGCGGTTATGGCTTGTTGGGAGGCGATAACCGACATGGAAATTGGTCGTTCGGGACGGACGCCAGCCTCGCGCGCCACTTCAGCGATAACCGGCAGGATACCGAACGCGATATTGCCCGTGCCGCACATGAACGTAAAAACCCAGCTGATAATCGGGGCATAATAGCTGATTCTATTTGGATTCTTGCGCAAAAGCTTGACGGCAATTTGAATTAAATAATCCATGCCGCCCGAAGCTTGCAACGTCGCCGCGATAACGACGACCGTCATAATAATCATAATAACATCAATCGCGGGATTGCCCGGCGCGAGCCCGAAGCCAAATACCAAAATTGCAATGGCGACGCCACTCGACATGCCCAGGAAAATTCCGCCGTAGCGCGCACCGACGATTAACATCGCCAGCACTACCAACAGCTCAGCCCAGAACATAAAATCACTCCTTTAAAACGAATTTGCCGATTGCGGCTAATGTATACAAAATACAAGCATGATTTTAGCCACTTGCGTCGTAAATGTCAATCACGATATGTTGTTATGGTTGATTATCAAATTAAAGATAGGGAGGAAACGTTGTGAACCTTTTTGAACTTTTGGCGGAGCTGGAAATAAAATTTCAGATTTTGGAGCATGCGGCGGTTTACACGGTCGAGGAATCGCGGCGGCTGAAAATTTTTGAGAAACTCGACGGGCAAGCGTGCAAAAATCTTTTTCTGCGCAACAAACGCGGAGAATTTTTTTTGCTGACACTGCCCGCCGACAAACGCGCCGATTTAAAATCTGTCGCCAAACGATTGAACTTGCCGAGATTATCTTTCGCGGCGGAGGAAGAGCTGGAAAAAATTTTGGGCTTGCACACGGGAGCCGTCACGCCGCTGGGCATAATCAACGACGCACAAAAAAAAGTTCGACTTATCATCGACGCCGAACTTCAAGGGAAAAAACTTCTTTTGCACCCGAACACAAACACCGCGACAATTTCGCTGGCGTTCGAGGATTTGATAAAAATAATTCAGCACACGGAGCACGAATTCCTAATCGTCGACTAAAAATCTGCAAACGGATTTATCAAAAAAAGCTCGGCTTATCATCGACGCCGAACTTCAAGTGGAAAAACTTCTTTTGCACCCGAACATCAACACCGCGACAATCTCGTTGGCGTTCGAGGATTTGATAAAAATAATTCAGCACACGGAGCACGAATTCCTAATCGTCGACTAGAAATCTGCAGATGGGATCCATGACTTTTTCCTCCCAGATGTAGCCGCCGCTGAATTCGCCGCGACTGCGCTCGTCGTCAACGTCAATCGCCGTGCCGTTAATCATGAAAATCACGCCGTCGCGGGTGTTAGGGATAAAATACAAGCCCGAAATCAAGCCGTAAGCCTCGCCGCTGTGCCCGATTAAATCAACTTCAAAATCCCTGCAGAGCCGCGCCCGACTTGCGCCGCCGATTTTGTAGGTGCCCAGCCCGTAATTTTCCATGACGCCGCCGTAAGTGTCGCCGTTCGTGCCGTCGTAAATCCAATGCGGGGAAATTATCGCGTCAAAAGATTTTTCGCTGAGGACGCGCCATAGTGATAGGTAACTCTTTGAAGTAATCGCTAAGTTTTCCCCCACTCCACACCGTGCAAGCGACTTTCACCGCACACGGCGTTCCATCATGCTTGAGTTCATTTCTTCTAGCACTTTCACCGTTTGTTAAACGTCCAAGAGCAGCACCGTTTTACGGTGTGGGTTCTTCTCTTGCTCGAATCTCTTGGCAAAGAACCTGTGTGTTCATTCCTCTTAAGCATGACTCGTGCCCATTCCTCCAGCTCCATTACATAGCCTTCTTTGGTTCGAGCACTACTTTTCAGTACCGATTCAACTGCTTATTTTTCTTCGTCAGCTTAGTCTCTTGACTTCGATACCTTTCCTTGTTCCGATAATCCTATCTGTACATTCAGCCTTAGGTTTTTGCTGTGAGCCTGTAGACTTAATTGCCCCTGTAAGGCAATATGGCATTTCATAAAGGACATTTTTACTTTGCCACATCTACAACACTTGCGTGTTACCATGCATTTCTACAAGGCGTACATTTAGACCCGTACCTTCGCAAATTCGTCAGCCCCTATTCGGAACATTCTAACCGTAGCTGATTTATAGACCTCCGGCATATATGGCACACAACCCACCTCTGAGTCGCTTTCGTCAACTTAATGTTACGGTGCCTCTCTGCCGACTTCACCGAGCTTCTGACGCTTCCGCCAGTCGGAGTATTAAGGAGAGCGTTTTGGGGCGTTACTCCCTCATTCCACTCTTCGGATTATCAGTTCACTTGATTACTCAAGCGCAACGTCTTTTCAACGTTGAACAAGTCGCGCGCCCTTTGTACTCGCCGCGATTCATGAGCATTTGCAGAGTTTTGCCTAGGTCTTCAAAGGAAAGTCGCAAGCCGCCCTGCGGAGCAAAAATCGTGGCGTTCGTGCCGATTTTGTAGCGGCTTAAATTACTGCGCGGGCGAAATTTATAATCGTCAATCTGCGCGGCGTTCGTGCGGTAAATCGTTCCAAGGCGATTAAAAGTTTTCGCGTCGAAATTGCTGACAACGTAGCCGCCGCTGATTTCAAGTTGCTTTAAAATGTGATTCTGCTGATAAATGTCGAAACGCTCGCCCGTGACGCGCTCAATAATCGTGCCGAGGATGCCGTAGTTTAAATTGCAGTAGCGAAAAAATTTTCCAGGCTCCGTCGCAGAAAAATTTTGCGGCGGCAAGGTGTAATCTTCTCCGTCGCGCAAGGAGGAGGTGTGGCAGGCAAGCATTTCAAGAGTTATCGGCGCGTGTGGGAAATTGGGATTGCGCAATTCAAAGCCCAAGTATTTGCTCGCGTCGTCGTGAAGATTAATTTTGCCCTGCTCGACGAGTTGCATAATCGAAAAGACCGTGAACATTTTCGACACGCTCGCCGCCCTAAGCAAAGTTGTGCGCGTCATTTTTTTATCGGGGTTAATGTGCCGCCGCCCGCCGAAATAAGAATAAATCTCCTTGCCGCCCTTGAATGCCATGACGCCGAGTCCGACAACTTGAGTTGCGCCGTCGCCAATCATCGCGGAAAGGGAGCCGTCTAAATTTTTCATGCCTTACATAGCGACGATTGAAATGCCGTTGGCGTCCGCGAAGGAAACCATTTGCTCGCGCTCAACCAAAAGAGTTTTGCCAGCCTCGATAGCCAACACCGTCGCGCCAACTTGCGCCATTTGCTCAACCGTGCGATAGCCGACCGTCGGCATGTCGAAGCGATTATCCTGTTGCGGCTTTGAAACTTTAGCGACGACCGCGCCACCGCAAGCTAAACGTCCGCCGCGTTCAATGCAAGCGTCCGTTCCTTCGATAGCCTCCAGAGCCATGACCGCCCGATTTTTCACGACGACCGTTTGACCGACGTCCAGGCGTCCGAGTTCCTTGGCAATTCTAAATCCGAATTCCATATCTTGCCGCTCAATCTCCGTCGGTTCGCGTTTGGTGATTGTCCCTCTGCGCGGCATGAGTTTTCTAATCAGCGCGGTTTGGTCGAAAGCTTGAATGCCCGCCTTAGCCAGCTCGCGCACGAACGCCATCATAATCGTATCGTCTTTTCTATCGGGCAAGCTCATGATAAGTTGCAGCATGCGGGAATCGGGCACCACTGCGCCGTTAAATAAAAGTTCTTTGGTAACCTTGCCAATCATCGTGACTTTTTGAACTTGATTGCTTTTTAAGTAGTTCAGAATCGCGTCGAGTTGGGCGACGCTGATAAATTGATAATCTTTGGCGAACTGCGCAATTTGTGTATCGCTGTTAGCCAGCAGACCGACCGCGTAGACTTCGTAGCCCAGCTGAGCGGCGGCTCGTGCGCATTCGACGGGCAACTTTCCAGCTCCTGCCAATATTCCGAGCTTCTCCATTAATATGACCTCCGTTATTTATCTTCAAAATCGCGCCGCTCACGACAAATGCCGCGCTCCGCGTTGCGTAAAAAGCGCAGGAAATGTTCGACCTCCTCGCAAGAATCGACTTCCTGCTCAATGACGGCAATCGCCTCCGGCAAACTCAAGCCTGAACGATAAAGAATTTTATACGCCTTTTTAATCAGCCGCCGACTTTCAAGCGGAATGCCCGCCCGCGATATTCCGACGTTGTTCAAGCCGACGACTTTGGCGGGGTGACCGTCGACGATTGTATAAGGCACCACGTCTTGAACCAATTTGCTCATGCCGCCGACCATTGCGTTGCGCCCGATTTTAACGAACTGATGAACGCCCGCCATGCCGCCGATAACGACCCTGTCCTCAACTGTGGCGTGACCGGCGCAGCTGGCAAGGTTGCTCATGATGACGTGGTTGCCGAGCGTGCAGTTGTGCGCCACGTGGATATAAGCCATCAGCAGACAATCGTTGCCAATTCGGGTTTCGTTGCCCTCGCCGGTCGCTCTGTGAATCGTCGCGCCTTCGCGGATTGTCGTCCTGTCGCCGATAATCGTGTAGCTACGCTCGCCCTTGAACTTTAAATCTTGTGGCGCGGCTCCGACACTGGCGAATTGATAAACTCTGCACTCCCTGCCTAGGCTCGTCCACTGCTCGATAACCGCATGCGGGCCGATAATCGAACCGTCACCAATTTCCACGTCGTCGGCTATCACGCAGTAAGGTCCGATTGTGACGTTTTCGCCCAGATGCGCCCTCGGCGAGACGACCGCGCTGGGGTGTATGTTCGTGACGAATTCGCCTTTGCTTTCCAATTTTATCATCGCATTTCTCCTAAGGCTTTACATCTCGTCTCTTCCCTTGAGCACAAAAGTAAAATCGGCGACGGCAACAAGTTTATCGTCAACATAGCCGTCAGTGTGAAGCACGCCGAACAGCCCGCGCACTTTGACGATTTCCGCTTTGGTTATGAGCGTGTCGCCGGGCACGATCACCTTTTTAAATTTGATATTGTCCATGGCACCGAAGAGCGCGATTTTCCCGCGGTGTTCTTCAGGGTAAAGCATTGCCACGCCGCCGACTTGCGCCATCGCTTCAAGCTGCAACACGCCCGGCATTATCGGGTGCCCTGGGAAATGCCCCGCGAATTGCGGTTCGTTCATCGTTATATTTTTTAAGCCCGTCGCCGACTTGAACGGGTCGATTTCTAAAATTCTGTCCACCAAGAGCATTGGCGGGCGGTGCGGTAAAATTTTCATGATGTCTTCGATTTCCAATACCATCTATATCGCTCCTTTAATTGAAGTCCGCGTAAATTTTTTTTGCAAGTTGAGTGTTGAGCGCATGCCCCGACGCCGCCGCCACGATATGACATTTCATAATTCCCACAAGCCGCATATCGCCTATTACGTCCAAAATTTTGTGGCGAACCAGTTCGTCGGGATAATTCAATTTATTGAGCCAGCCCGCGTCGTTGTAAACGATAACATTTTCAATCGTGCCGCCAAGCCCCAAGCCCATTTTCCGCAACGTGGCAATTTCCTTTTCGTAAGCAATCGTCCGCGCCGGCGCAATTTCCCGTTCGTAAATGTCTTCGGTTATCTCGAAGTTGCCGTATTGAATGCCAATCAGCGGGTGCGGATTGACTGAAACGAAACTGACGCGGAAACCGTCGTAGGGCACAGCCATTATAAACCGCTTGCCCTCCGCGCCGTCCACGCGATAAATTTTTTCCACGCAGATAATTTTGCGCTCCTTGTCTTGCTCGACGACGCCCGCCGCCTGAATCATTTTAAAAAAGTCAATCGAATTGCCGCTTAGAACGGGCGGTTCTTCGCCGGAAATTTCGACCGCGCAGTTGTCCACACCGCAAGCGTTCAGCGCGCTCATCAGGTGTTCAATCGTGAAAACTTTCGCGCCGTTCTCTTCCAGCGTCGTCGCCCGAAGTGTCGCAGTCACGTTGGCGGCGGTCGCGTGAATTTTTGGACGTTCAGGCAAATCCGTTCGCAAAAAAATTATTCCGCTGTCAACGTCGGCGGGCTTCAATTCTAGCCGAACTTCTTTGCCCGAATGCAAACCGACGCCCACACAGGAAATTTCACTCCTCAAAGTTTTCTGTCTCTGCAAAACTTAGCCTCCTTCCGAAAAAAATTCCCGCTTATTATAGCATTAATATTTTTTAACGTCGACAAAATTTTTCGTGCCGACCACGCGCCAATAAAAAAAATGGCTCGCCGAAGTTTTCGACAAGCCGGAGAATGTAAATTTTATTTGCCTGAACCGACAATTAACTTGCGCACGATGTCAACGGGAATAATCGTGAACGCCATAGCAAGGACAAAAGCCCACTCGCCAGCCGTCAAACCGTAGCAACGCAGAATCGCGCCGCCGAGGTAAGTCATTGCGATTTGAACGACGACGATTAAGCCCATGACTTTCAAGAAGCCGGGGTTGCCGCCGATGTTGTCGAAAAGATTTATTCGGTCGGTGCGGGCGTTGAATGCGTTAAACACTGCCAGGAAGATAAAGAACGCAAAGTAGCCCGTCAAAACGTAGACGCTGTCGCCGCCGAACGAAAGATT
>JAFPVP010000119.1 GCA_017412925.1 Selenomonadaceae bacterium | reverse complement strand
TGGCGTTCACGCACATCAGACTTTTCCACCACTGACGCAAGGAGGAGATTTTATGGCGACTGAAATTATCAACGAACGCTTGCTTTATCCGTCTTACGAAATTATCGGAGGGAAAAAAATTATGGCACCTGCGGCGAATCCTACTCATGGCAGAGTTATCGGTCGGCTTTACAATTTTATTGATAACTATTTCGACGAGAATGACAAAGGTTGCGTTTTCGCTGATAATACGGACGTTCATTTTCCCGACGGAACTCTTTTTAAGCCCGACTTGTCTGTCATCTTGGAAGAAAATTCCGCAATTATCGACTGGTTTAGAGGGATTTACGGCGTGCCGGATATGGTCGTCGAAGTTCTTTCCAAGTCCACAAAGAAAAAAGACCTCACGATAAAAAAAGATATTTACGAGACGCAAGGCGTTAAAGAGTATTGGATTATCGACCCGTACATGAGGGCAATCAGCGTTTATCTTCTGCGCGACGGCAAATATTTTCTCGACGATGAATATATCCTTTTTGACGATAAAGAATTGGAGTTGCTAACGGAGGAAGAAAAAGCCGACGTTAAGCACGAAGTTCCGGTTTCAATTCTCGACGGCTTAAAAGTCCCGCTGAAGTATATTTTCAAGTGGGGCTACAGATAACATGAAGTCACTGATTAACGGGCGGCTGATTCTCCCCGACGTGCGCGGCGATTTTAAAATCTGCGCGGGCTGTTTAAATTTCGACGAGAAAATTATTTCTATCGGCGAACCGGTCGACGGCGCGGAACTTATCGACGCGGAAAATAATTTCGTCGCGCCGGGTTTTATAAACATTCACATTCACGGCGCGGCGGGCGTTGATACCATGGACGACGAGCTTGCCGCGCTGAAAAATTTCGCCGAGTTCATGCCCCGTTGCGGCGTCACGAGTTTTTTGACGACGACGATGACTATGCCGCTTGAAAAAATTTATCGTGCGCTGGAAAGAATTCGTATAGGGAAAAATTTTACTCACGGCGCGAAAATTCTCGGCGCACACCTCGAAGGACCTTTTATCAACAAAAAATTCAAGGGCGCACAGGCTGAAGAAAACATTTTGCCCGCCGATTTCGCGATGATAAAAAATTTCGCCGACGTGATTAAAATTGTCACCGTTGCGCCCGAAGTGAGCGGCTTTGATTTTATTGACCGTTGCTTGGAAAAAAATATCGTCGTCTCAATCGGACACAGCGCGGCGACTTACGAAATTGCAAGGGCGGCGATTGCTCGCGGCGCGAATCACATCACCCACCTTTTCAACGCGCAGACTGGTCTTCATCACAGGAAGCCGGGCGTCGTCGGGGCGGCTCTCGATTCAAACGCAACCGTCGAACTCATTGCCGATAACGTCCACGTGCACCCCGCCGCGCAGAGACTCGTTGCCAAAGCCAAGCCGCGCAGTGAAATTATTTTGATAACGGACTCGATGCGGGCTTGCGGTTTGGGCGAAGGTGTCAGCGAATTGGGCGGGCAGAAAGTTTTCGTCAAGGGCAACCTCGCCACGCTTGCGGACGGCACGCTCGTTGGCAGCGTCGCCAAAATGAACGAAGTCCTTAAAAATTTCTGCGCAAACACGGGTTTTGACGTGGCGGCGGGCGTCGAATTGATAACTAAAAATCCCGCCGTCGAGCTGAAAATTTTCGACAAGCTGGGAAGTTTGGAAGTCGGCAAGGCGGCGGATATTACGCTCTTCGACGACGACTTCAACATAAAGAAAACTTTTATCGACGGGGAGGAGACGCTTTGACTGCTTACATAAAAATCGCGGCGATGATTACGCTTTGCATATTTATTCCGCCGGTCGGCTGGCTGTTCATGCGAAAATATTCAACCTTCGACAGGAAAACCAACATCGTGCTTGCCGCCGCGTGCCTTGCGTTTTTCGTCTACGCGAACATTTCCGCCGGCAACATGCAAAATATTTTGGGCAGCAAGGAGGGCTTCGAGCAGACCATGACGCCCGAACAGTTCCGCGAAAAATTTAACGCCGCCGCAAAGAAACTCGCGCCGAATCTGGGAATTGAAATCGCCGAGCCGCTGACCGTCGCCAATGAAAATTTTTCCTACGAATTCACGCCGAAACTTAAAATTGTCGGGACGGTTGACGGGGAAAAAATTACCGCGCTGAAAATTTTCACCGAGCCGACGACTAAGGACGAATCTTTTCAGACGATTAACGTGCTGGGGCTTTTAATCGCCACGCTCAATCCCGAACTCGACATCGACGACCGCAGCGAAGTCCTGCGCGATTTGCGAATGCTCAAGGAAGTTTCGACGGAAGGCTCCTACGATTGGACGACAACCCGCGGGCGAATTAAATATTCCGTTCACGCCGATAACGGCAAAGTTGTTTTCACTGCGGCGGAGAGTGATTCAAATGGTTGAGATGATAATCGGGCGAGCGGGCGTCGGAAAAACTTTTGAATGCCTGCGCCGCGCCCAAAAAATTCTTGAAGCCGAGCCGCTCAAAACGGCGATAATTTTTTTGTTGCCGGCGTATCAAACGTATCGGGCGGAGCTGGAGCTGGCGGCACTGACGGGCGGCGCACTTAACACGCGCATGAACAGCTTTAATCGGTTCGCGAGACAAATCTTGGACGAAATCGGCGGCGGATTGACTCCGCGCATTTCGGAAATCGGACGGCGATTATTGCTCAGAAAAATTCTGATGCGGCGCGACAAGGCGGGCGATTTAAAATTTTTCGTGCGGGCGGCAAAACAGCGCGGCTTTGCGGGAATTTTATCGGACGAGTTAAAGGAGCTTAGGAATTATTCAATCGACGCGGAAAAACTCGACGCGGCGGCGGATAAAGTTGCAGACGACGAGCTTAAAGATAAATTGCGCGACTTGAAACTTTTGGCGGAGGATTTCAAAGCGACGCTAGCCGACAAGCTCACCGACGACGAAAATCTTTTGGAGCGGGCGACGGAATTTTTGGAGCAATCGCCGACAATCGGTAGCGCGGAAATTTTTATCGACGGGTTTATCTTCTTCGACCCGCAACAGCGCAACTTTTTGCGGAAACTTTTCACCTGCGCCCGCAACGTCACAATAACTTTGCCGATGGATACCGACCTCAACAGCCGCGAAAATGTTCTGGACGTGGGAATTTTCAATCGTGCGTCACAAACTTTCCACATGCTGAAAAATTTGGCGGCGGAGTCAGGCGTCGAATTCAAAATCACGCGCCTTAACACCCCGCGCAGATTTTTGAACGCGCCGCTGAAAATTTTGGAGCAGAGACTTTTTTTAATGCGAAATGCGCAATGCGTAATGCGTAATGATTTCGACGCAATGAGTTTGAAAGTTTTTGAGGCGGTCAATCGTCGCGCTGAAATAGAATTCGTCGCGCAGGAAATTTTGCGGCTCGTCAAAAAAAATTATCGGCTGCGGGAAATCGGCGTGCTTGCCCGTGACGAAAAATATTTCGCGCTAATCAAACCGATATTCGAGATTCACGCGATACCGTATTTTATCGACCAAAAACGCGCGGCGGCGAATCACCCGCTGGCAGAATTAATCCGTTCGGCGTTGGAAGTCCTGCGCGGCTGGCGGAGGGAGGCAATTTTCCGTTGCTTGCGGACGGGCTTTTTCGACGTGGCGCAAGAGGAAATCGACCTGCTGGAAAATTACGTTATCGAGTTCGGCTTGAAGGGCGCGGCGACGTGGCAAAAGGCGTGGGATTTGCGGCGCGTGAAAAGTTTAGATTCGCCGTTCAGGGCGGCGGACGCCACCGAGCTTGAATATCTGGAAAAAATCAACGCAATCCGCGAAAAAGTTTCTGCGCCGCTGATAAAGTTTTTCGAGCGCGTGAAATCGTCGGGCAATGAAGTCGTCGCGCTGACAACGGCACTGTTCAAGTTGCTTGAGGAATTGAATGTATACGAAAAACTTTTGGACTGGTCGCAAGCGGAAGAACTGCGCGGCAACCTTGCACTGTCGCGGGAACATTTAAAAATTTGGGACGACGTGATAAGCCTGTTCGAGCAAATCGTCGACGCATTGGGTGAGGAGACAATCGCGCGGGCGGAGTTTGAATCGATAATCGGCGAGGGGCTGGACGCGCTGGAAATGTCGCTGATACCGCCGGGGCTTGACGAGGTGACGGTCGCGCAATTTGAACAGAATTCGTTGCAAAATTCGCGGGCGATATTCGTGTTGGGCTTCGACGAGGAAAATTTCCCGCGCAAAGTCGCCGAAAAAAATTTGCTAAACGACGCGGACAGATTGCGGCTGAACGAATCGGGCATTGAAATTTCCAAAGGCGGGCGCGAACAGGCTTTGGCGGAAAAATTTTTAATTTATCGCGGGCTGACGGAGGCGCGCGAACTTTTATATTTGAGCTACCCGATAGCCGACGCCGAGGGCAAAAAAATTTCCGCGTCGTCCCTGCTAAAAAAAATCCGGACGATCTTTCCGCTGTCGACGCAAAAAGTTGAACTTGACGTACTGGAAAATTTGGGCGGAAAAATTTTCGCGGCGGGCGAGAAAACTTTATCGGCGGAGACGGCTAAAAAACTCTACGCGCCAAATAAAAAAATCCGCGCCACCGTCACGCGCTTTGAAAGTTTCAACGAATGCCCGTTTAAATTTTTCGCCGGCGAAGGGCTAAACCTTAAGGAGCGCGTCGAATACAAGGTTCAAGTGCCTGACATCGGGAACATTTTGCACGCCGTCATGAGCCGCTTTGGTCGCGATTTAAAAAGGGAAAACCGCGCGTGGGCTTCGGTCGGCAACGTTGAATTAAACGGGCGCGTCGAAAAAATTATCAACGAGCTGACGCCGCACTTGCACAATAAAATTTTGCTCAGCACGAAAACTTTGGAGCACCGCCGCGAACGGATTAAAAAAGTTGCCGTCGAATCTTTGACGCGATTAATCGAGCTGGATAAAGTCAGCGATTTCCACCCGCAAATTTTCGAGACCAACTTTAACGAATCCGACACGACGCGCACAATCGACGACGTGAAAATTGATTTGGTCGGGCGCATTGACAGAATCGACCTCAGCAACGACGGCAAATATTTTCTGATTATCGACTACAAGACCGGCAAGGCGACGCTAAGCTTGCAGAAAATTTTCTACGGCTTGAGCTTGCAACTTGTCATTTACCTAAGCGCGGCGAAAAATCTTGCGGAAATCGGCGGGCGCGAGGAGGGCGCGATGCTTTACTGCTTGCTGAAAATTTTGAGCGGCAGGGGCAGAAACGACTCCGAGGCGACCGAAGACGGCAACGCGGAATTGAAAATGCACGGGCTGGTTCGCGTTGACGACGAAATTAAAAATGCCGTCGACAGCACGGGCGATTTCGTTGACTTCGCCAAAAAAAATCTCGTGAGCCGCGCAGATTTCCAAACGATTATCGACTACGCGGAAAAAATTTTGGACGTGACTGCGGAAAAAATTTTGAGCGGTTGCATTGAAGTCAAACCCGCTAAATTCTCCGCCGAAGAGGACGCCTGCAAATATTGCCTTTACTCCGCGCTCTGTACCTTCGACCGCGCTGTCCACGAAATTTTGACTTCAACGCTTAAGGATTCGGAAGTTATCGAGTCAATGAGCGGCGCGCTTAGAAAATAATTGACGGTTTAAAAATTTTTTGCGGCTAATAAAAATCCCCTTCCGTGTGATATAATCGACGCGGAGGGGGATTTTGTTATGAAAGACGACGACTTCAAAACATATTACACGGAGCAAAGGGAACTTCTGCGCGAAACGTTCTCCGAAATCGGGCAAAAGACAGAACTCATTTTGACTGTCGGGCAACTGCTAATGGAGAACGGAGCCGACACCGCCCAAACCGTCCGCGACATGAAAAGGGTCGCCGCTTACATGGGCATTCCCGCCGAAAAATTTCATCTGCACATAATGTTCACGACGCTCATGCTAAACATCAGCGACGAGCACCACTCGCACACGTCGTTCAGGAAATGTCCAAAGCGCGCGGTCAACATGCAGATAATTTCTTCAATCAGTCGGCTGACGTGGCGGGCACTTCGTGAACATTACACGCTCGACGAATTCAAAGGCGAACTCGAAGCCATCAGCAAACGTCCGCGCTATCCTCATTGGTTGTCGATTTTGGCGGCGGGCTCCGGTTGCGGTTCATTTTGTACGCTGTTCGGTTGCGACTTCAACGCGGCGATTTACACGGCGATAAGCGCGATTATCGGCAAGATCGTTCAAATGCAATGCGCCGAACGTTTCGGATTTAATCCTTACGTTTCGATGACGTTTGCGGCGTTTGTGGCTCTTAGCGTCGCTGACCTTATGCACTATTTGCCGACCGCCACGCCTTGGCACCCGATGATAGCCGCCTCGTTATTTTTGGTGCCAGGCATTCCGATAATCAATGCGTTCAGCGACATGCTCAACACGTATTTAATCAGCGGCGCGGCGCGAATTTTACACACGTTGATAATCGTCGGCGCAACGTCTTTCGGAATTGTCCTCGCTATCGCCATGTCTGATTTTAATGTGTTCGAGGGTTTGCCGATTTTGCCGGAAAGCAATTATCTGCTGTTCGCAGCGGCGGGAGCTGTCGGCGCGGCAAGTTTCGCGGTCTTTTTCAATCTGCCTAAACGTGTGTTAATTGCGGCGGCATTGGGCGGAGCAATTTGCGTCTGCACGAGAAATTTCCTTACCTTTGAACTGGGCATGAGTTCGGCTGTCGGAACTTTGGCGGGCGCAACTTTGGTCAGCGTCCTTGCGGTAAAGGCGGTACATTGGCTCCATACACCGTCGCTGGTCTTGGTCGTGCCGGCAGTCATTCCGCTCGTTCCAGGCGTGATGATTTATTATTCGCTGTTCGCGGTAATCAACATCCACCTGCTTTCTCCCGAAAATCTTGTGGAGGCAATTCAAATCAGCGTCAACGCACTTTTGATAATTTTGGCAATAGCAATCGGCGCGTCAATGCCGACCATTTTCGCGAGCCGTTCGTTCCAACGTAAAAGCAAAGACAAGCAGGAGAAACTTCTAAACGAAATTTACGAAACGAGGGATTAACGTATGAAAAATTTGCGGAACAAAGACTACAATCCTTGCGGCGACTTGACGGGCTCCGAGCGCGAGCTTTGCGACGAGGCGGCGAAAAATTATTTTAACCTGCCGTTCGTGGAAGTCATGCGCGCGATTTCGATTAAAGCGATTGCCGAGCTGGAGCACGAAGAAAATTTCCGCAACGTCGACGCGCTGAAAAATTGGGCGGGCTACAATCTTAACGAGGTCGAGCGGCGGGCGAATTTAAATTTCGACACGTTCACGCCTCTGCAGGCGGGGCTTTGCAAATATTTGGTGCACGTCCTGTACGAAAATCGCTACAACATTCACTACAACGCGCTGGCAAATTATTCGCGCACGCTTGACGAAAAAGTTTTCCCCGCCGCCTTGACTGCCGACGAATTCGAGCGCAAGATAAATTCTCTGGTGCAGGAGGCAAATTATTTTTCGCGCGTCAACGATCTAATCAGCGATTTGTGGAAAATTTTAGCGGCTTAGGCTTGCAATTTTAGGAAGTGCCTGTTATAATTGCGCATGTTTTACGGGTTGTGGCTCAGTTTGGTAGAGCACCGTGTTCGGGACGCGGGGGTCGCAGGTTCAAATCCTGTCAACCCGACCAATATTGCAAATTCCAGGCGGGAGTCAAAAGCTTCCGCCTTTAACTTTTATGGAGGTTTGTCATGAAAAAAATTTTAATCGCCGCCGTGATAATTTTGTTCGGCGCGGGCTATTTTATCGGAAATTATTTTGTCGACTTTGCCTTGAAGCGCGGAGAAGATTTATCGCCGCCGAAAGCTTGCGCCAACATTGCCGACCCGACTTTGAAAGCTCCGCCCATGCCGAATTTCCCCGCCGAAGATTGGACGCTTGAAAGTTTCGACGGGCTGACACTCCACGCGAAAAAATTTTCTCCCGCCGAAAATTCAAATCGCTGGGCAATTTTGGTTCACGGCTACGGGCGCGACGGAACTTTTGCCTACGATTACGCCGAAGAATATTTAAAGCGCGGCTGGAATGTTTTGGTTCCCGACTTGCGGGCGGCGGGGCTTAGTCAAGGCGAATTCATCACGATGGGCGCGTTGGAAAGCCGCGACATTTTCGATTGGGCAGGGAAACTTCCGCCCGACGCGAAAATTATTCTGCACGGCGTTTCCATGGGCGCGGCAACCGTCATGATGACTGCCGCCCTTGAGCCGAAAAATTTATGCGCCGTCGTGGAGGATTGCGGCTACACTTCCGCTTACGAAATGTTCGCCGCGCAACTTGAAAAAATTTTCGGCTTGCCGGAATATCCCGCCATGCCCTGCGCGGACATCGTTTGCAAGCTAAAAACCGGCGTGAAAATTTCTGACGCCGCGCCGCTTGCAGTCGTCGATAAAATCACGGTGCCGATACTTTTTATTCACGGCGACGCTGACGGGCTTGTCCCCTTTGAAATGCTGGATAGACTTTTCGACAAGGCCGTCGCGCCCAAAGAAAAATTCGTCGTGGCGGGAGCAGGTCACGCTGACGCAAAAAGAAAAAATCCCGCCGTGTACTTCGATAAAGTTTTTGCGTTCTTGGAGGGAAGCTTATGAAAATTTTTGTCGGACTGGGAAATCCTACGCCCGAATACGCCGCGACCAAACACAACGTCGGCTTCATGTTGGCTGATAAACTCGCCGAGAAAATTTCTGCAGAAAATTGGCGGGAAAAATTTAACGCGCTGGTCGCGGAGAGTTTTTTAGACGGAGAGAAAATTTTAATCGTCAAGCCGCAAACTTTTATGAACTTGAGCGGCGAGGCGGTCGCGCCAATCGTGAACTTTTATAAAATCGACGCGGCTAATTTAATCGTCGCGCATGATGATATGGATTTGCCGCTCGGAATGATTCGACTGCGCCCAAAAGGTTTAAGCGGCGGTCATCGCGGCGTTGAATCGATTATCCAACATCTCGGCACGCAAAATTTTCCGCGCGTGCGAATCGGCGTCGGTCGTCCCCCTGAAAATTGGACGGTCAATCATCACGTCTTGAGCCCGTTCACGCAGGAGGACGCCGAGAAAATTTCCGCCGCGATTGGGGAGCTCGTGCCCGCCGTGCTGTGCATTTTTAAAGAGGGAATCAACAACGCCATGAACAAATTCAATCCGCGAAAGGTTAAATCTCATGAACAATCGGATAACAGCGTTGATAGCTGACGAACGCGGCGAAATTTTTGATGTGCCGGAAGCGGAGGGCGTCGGGCGCGTCGGAGAAAAATTTTTCAAGCTAAAGCCCGAAGATTTAATCAAGTTGCCCGAATCAGCCGATTTAATGTTCCTGCCACAGCGGCGGGCGATTGGATTCAGTCGCGGCGAATTCGTCACGCTAAAAGGTCGGGCGGTTTCGGCGATTTTGCCGCAAGGTTACACGCGGACGCACTTGCCCGCCTTCAAGAAAAATTCCCGCGCTCAAATTTTGCCGCTGTACGGTTACACCGCCGTCGTCCTGTACAAAGATGAACTGCACGCCGCCGCGCTTTACACCGACGAGAATCACAAATGGAATCCCGAACACTACAATACGCCGAAACTTAAAAATTTTATTCGGCGCGTGAAAAAAATTTTGCCGGATAATCGAATCGTCGCGCAGGTTGCAAAGTGTTCGCTGGAGTGGCATTGTTTGACCGCGCAGAATTTATTTTATCGGCGTTGGGAGTGCGGAGTGCCGACTTCGCCAACGTGCAACGCAAATTGTCTGGGCTGTATTTCCTTGCAAAGTTCGGAGTGCTGTCCGAGTCCGCAGAGCCGCATAACTTTTAAGCCAACCGTTGATGAGATTGCCAACGTTGGAATTTATCACTTGAATCACGCGGCGGAAGGGATTATCAGTTTCGGGCAGGGTTGCGAGGGCGAACCGAGTTTGCAGGCGGAAAATATTTCTGCGGCGATAAAAAAAATTCGGGAGACGACTTCACGCGGGCAAATTAATATCAACACGAACGCGGGCTTCACGACGGGCATAAAAAAAATCGTCGACGCGGGCTTGGATTCTATGCGCGTTTCGATTATCAGCGCGGACGCCGAAAATTATCAACGCTACTACCGCGCCGCCTACACTCTCGACGCCGTCAAAAATTCTATACGCTACGCTCTCGATAAAAATGTTCACGTTTCGCTGAATATGCTTTACATGCCCGGCTTTAACGACCGCGAATCGGAGTTTACCGCGTGGAAAAATTTTCTGACTGAATTGCCCGTGCATATGATTCAAATCCGCAACTTGAACTACGACCCCGACGAATTCTTTGCCGCCATGCCAGACGATAAAAATTTTCTCGGCACGAAAAATTTTCTGCGCGAACTAAAAAAAATTTTCCCCGCGCTGACGATTGGAAACTTCAGCCACTACTTGGAACGAAAATAAAATTTCCCTAGCGCGGGTATTTCCAAATTTTAACGGAGCCTTCGGGCTCTGTTTTTTTATCGGATTGTTTGCTATAATCGCGGCAAAGGAGGCATTGATTATGGCTGATTCATCGGTTAGTTATAAATGTCCGAACTGCGGTGCGCCGCTTAGCTTTTTGCCTGGCAAGAAAACCGTAACGTGTGAATACTGCGGCACAGAATTTGAAGTCAGCGCGATTGAAGAACTTTTTAACGCTAAGCAAGAGATGGCGGCGCGTGCGGCTGAAGCTCAAGAAGCCAAATGGGCGACCGAAGACGCTGGCTCCGAGTGGACGAGCGACGAGGCAAAGGCTCTGCACGCTTTTACTTGTTCGAGTTGCGGCGCGGAATTGGTTTGCGACGAAAACACCATGGCGACCGAGTGCGTCTATTGCGGCAACCCGACCATGATTCCGAAACGTTTCGACGGCATGTTGAAGCCCGATTACGTCATTCCCTTCAAAAAGACAAAAGCCGATGCCGTCGCCGCGCTTAAGGAATTTTACAAGGGGCATATGCTCCTGCCGAGCAATTTCACCGCCAACAACCGCGTCGAGGCAATTCAACCTATGTACGTGCCCTTCTGGCTGTTCGATTCCAAAATCACTGCGCAGGCTGAATTCCGCGCGGAGAAACACCACGTCATCAACACGCCCAAGGAAATTATCACTGAGATTAGCATTTACAACTGCCGCCGCGCAGGGACGATGAGCTTTGAACGGATTCCCGTCGACGGCTCAAAAAAAATGGACGACGCCTACATGGAAAGTATCGAGCCGTTCAATTATGGCGACCTTGAAAAATTCAGCGCGGCTTATCTGACGGGCTACCTTGCTGACAAATACGATGTGACAGCCGAGGAGAGTGCGCCCCGCGCAGATAAACGAGTCGAGACCAGCGCGATTGATGTTTTGCAGAGTTCCGTTGAAAATTTTGATGCCGTGCAACTGGAAAATGCCGCCGTGATTAAAGATGTCGGCAAGGTGAGCTACGCGATGGTGCCCGTGTGGATTTTGACGACGCGCTATCAGGACAAGCCCTACACCTTCATGATGAACGGGCAAACAGGCAAATTTGTTGGCTCGCTGCCCTACGACACGACGAAGGCTTTTCTCTATCCCGCGCTGTGTTCGCTGGTGCTCGCGCCGATTATCTACTTTTTGCTTTTAATGTTTACTTGAGGAGGGCGCATCATGAAAAAATTTTTAAGTCTGATTGCGCTGATTCTGCTGATAAGTTTTTCCGTGGCGAGTGCCGCGAGGATTGAATCCGTCACGGACAACACTGGACTTTTAAAGCCGACGGAGATTGAACTGCTCAATAAAAAAATTCGCAACGTCGAACAGGCGCACAAAATTAAAATCGGCGTCGCTTTTGTCAAATCTGTTGGCGGGCGCGATATGGTCACGGCGTCAAATGATTTCCTTGACAAAAATTTTGCTAACGGCATGAACGGCGGCATTGTCCTTTTGGTCGATATGAAAAACCGCAAATACGAGATGGCGACGGACAGGCGCATGGTCGAGCGGATAACCGATTATGACGGCATTGCGTTCCTTAAAGATAAATTTCAATCCGATTTGAGCGCGGGCGATTACTACAGCGCGGTAAATAATTTTGTGGACGGCGTCGACGAACTTTTAACCTACTACGAGACAAAGGGCGTGCCTTACGGGCAACGTGCGCCCGGCGAATTCGACCCGATAGCGGCGGCGGTCGCTGTCGTGACGGCGATTATTTTGGGCGTGTTTATTCGTTCTATACTTATCGGCTCCATGAGCAATATTCACCACGCAATGACGGCGACTGACTATCTCAAAAAAAATACCGTCAAGCTCAACGAGGCCCGCGATACTTTTCTATTTATGAACGTTCAGCGGCGTCCTAAAAGTAGCGGCGGCGGTCGCAGAAGTGGTGGCGGTCATGGTGGCGGCGGTCACGGCGGTGGCGGCGGCAGTTTTTGAGCTAAAAATTTTTATCCCCGATTTAGCGTCGGGGATTTTTTGTTGCAGGAAAGCTTGACAATCTGCTAAAATACGCGGCAAGGAGGAATTGTTATGGGATTCTTTGACAGACTGAAGGCGGGCTTGGCGAAAACCCG
>JAFPVP010000118.1 GCA_017412925.1 Selenomonadaceae bacterium | reverse complement strand
CGGAATTTTTATCGGCGTCGGAAATTTTATCGGCAACGGTTGTGGGTTCGTTGTAAGCGGGCGGCACCTCGAATAAATTTTTTTCGTCGCCCCACTCGAATTTGTCAATCGTGGCAGGTTTCTCCGCCGAATTCAAAAAGACTTCATCTTTCGACGCTTCATAAGCCGCTTTGACTTCCGCGTCGAATTTTTTTTCCTCGGCTTGTTCCCGCTTCAACAAAAATCTGTTCGCCAAGGTGAGCAGGAACGACGCCGCCAAAATCATAAGTCCCAGCCGCAACAAAAATTCCCGACCGACGGCAGGTGTGACGGTCGCCGCCGCGAAGTCAACCATAATCGACACCACCGCCACCGCGATTAGCGTCGGGTAATAAATTCGCAACCCAAGCCGATTCGCCAGCGCGTGTACCAGCAGGATACTGATTATCATGACGCTCGGCACTATCAAAAAAAACGCCAACCTCATCCCTCCACGAAATTTTTTCATAATCAGCTTGCTTGCCGCCTTTGACTTTCGACGCACCTATTAAAAATCCTTTTAAAAATCTTCAACGCCTGCTATAATTATCAAAAACACTCGGAGGATTCTCGTGCACCAATTTTTATTTTACGTCGGCGACTTCCCGATTCGTTCCTACGGCGTGATTCTGTCGCTGTCAATTTTTTTGGCGACGGGCGTCGGCTACTTCATGGCGAAAGTCGACGGGCGCGGCTACGAAAAATTTATCGTCGACATCGGCTTAATCGGCGGCTTTTTCGGCTTGCTAGGTGCAAGGCTTTGGGACGTGTTCTTTTTCGATTGGAGCTACTATCAAAATCATCTCGACGAAATTTTAAACGTGTGGCAGGGTGGCATGGCCGTTCAAGGCGGAATAATTTTGGGCGTGACGGCGGGCGCAATTTATGCCAAAACAAAAAATCTTGACGTGATTCACCTTGCCGACCTCATGGCTCCGGCGATTGTGCTCGGTCAAGCTCTGGGGCGTTGCGCTAATCTTTTGAACGGCGACGCATTCGGCGCACCGACCGGCGGCAACTACGGAATAATCTATCCCGACACCACGCTTGCCTATCGCACTTACGGCGCACAACCGCTTTTCCCCGCCGAAGTTTGGGAATGTCAGCTCGACGTTGTGATTTTTGCTTTGCTGTTGATTTTCCGTTGCACGAATTATGTTAAGGGGCAATGTTTCGCGCTGTACGTCATGCTCTACGCCGCCGCCAGATTTTTTTTGGAGTTTATGCGCGGCGATTACACAAGTCAAGTCATCGGCTTCTTGAAGTCCGCGCAGGTCACGAGCGTCATTGCCTTTGCGATTGCCGCAGGAATTTTTATTTGGTTAAGTTGGCGTCAACAGCATGGCGATTGATTGGAATTTTTCGAGGTAGGCGAAGGTTAAATTTTTCATTGCGGGTTTCTCGTCAAAAATTTTGTAACCCGCTCGTTCATATATGGAAATATTTCTCAGATTGTTGCTCCGCGTGAAAAGTTCGTATCGTTTGCTCGGACAAAGTTTCTCCACTTCTGCCAATAACTTCGTCCCGATACCGCGTCCTTGAACGGCGGGTTTGACGATTAACTTGCCGATATAAACCGTGTCGCCTTCCGAAAAGTAGCGCACGGAACCAACGATTGCTCCTGCGTCGTCGATAGCCTTAAGGAAAATTTGATTTTCGTATTCGGATTGCAACTCGGCTAAAGTTTGTTTCAACGGCGGGATTTCGGGATTGTTGAGGATTTCGGCTTCGCTCTGGAAAGCCAAGTGCTGCAGAGAAAGAATTTCGCGCAAATCATTTTTGTCGGCTCTTAAGATTTTCATTTTAAATTGCTCCTCACGTCATAAAAATTTTTTGGGAGGAATAAACATGGCTGAACAGGAAGACATCATGAAATTAATCGCGAGCTATCACAATCCGCCGAACAAATTGCGTTCGTTGCAGGAGATTAACGCCCGCTATAAACTTTCGCTGGAAAATTACAAAAAAATTTGCTTCACGTCGGGCGATGTGCGCGACCAGAAAATTGCCGTCCACGCCGAAATAAAAATGCTCGGCTGGGTTCTGGGCAAGCCCGATAAAGACGTCATCAAAGACATCACAGAACATTCTAATCGTCCGTTCTTCCCGCCGCAATGAACGAGCTTAGACAACTGCAAAAAATTTTGGACGAGGAGCGGGCGGAGTTCCGAAAGTTTTCGCGGAAGTTTTATTTTATTGCCGCCGCCGTGTGCGTGGCGTTGTCATTTGCCGTCGTGCTCTATCCAAAATCTGATATTCCGCCGAGCTGGCACGAAGAAATTTTCCCGTCGGACGCGCTAAGTTACATAAAGAACGGCGAACTTGTCGCGTTGCCCGACGGCGATTATCCGCTAGCCATGCCGCCCGAAGGTACTTTCGTTGACGGCGTCGCGCCCATGCTTTTGATTCAAATCGACGGCGTTTATTATCCGCTCAACATTGCTGACGATTCGATTATCCCGCGCCACGGAAAAACTTTGCCGCTGAAAATTCTGTTCGGCTTCAAGTCCGCGCACGCCGAAAACACGCTCAAATACAAAGAAAAAACCGGCAACGATCCCGTCGCCGATTATCGGAAGAAAGCTTTTTATTATCTGCGTGTCGAAAATGGATTCGGGCGAGTTCAGCGCGGCTACACGATTCAAAATTAATTTGCCGGTTTAGGATTGACTGCCCGTGGTGGAGCTGCCGGTTTTGGTTTTTCGGCGGGCTTCGGTTTTTCAGCGGGCTTTGGTTTGGGCATTTCTTTGGGCGGATTGTTATTCTGCGGTTCGTCGGGCATGACGGTATCGCGGAACTTTGACCAAAAATCCAGATATTGTAGCGAGATGTCCGCTTCTAGCGGGCAAATTTTTTCTGTGGAGCAAGTTTTTTCATAGTGGAGGCTTGCGGCTCCTGCGGACGAGAGGTCAACGATAAATATTGCGCTGACAACTGCCGTCGCCAATATTAAATTTTTCGTTAACCTTCTCATGCGAGTTCATTCCTTGGTGAAATTTATCGGTGTGGCGAGCGCGGCGGGGAAAAATTTTTCCTTTTGCCACCGCGGTTGTCGTTGGAGGGTTTCGGCACGTGCGGCGAAAAATGCGGCGTCGGGCGGAAGGGGCGGCGCGGTACGTAATCTTTTTGCGGAGTTTTCATCGGCGGCAAGAACGGGCGGTGCAATCTCGGTGGCGCAACTTGTTTTTGTTCGACGAAATCTAAATCCGCCGCTTCGACCGAGCTTGCGAATAAAATCACAATCGCGAACGCCGTCAAAATAAATTTCATCTGTGCGCCTCCCCTCTAATACAAGGAAAAACGGAAAGCAAGCGCGGGCTGACTTTCCATTGTTACGATATTTTGTTGTCACCCCGAAACTTATCCTGCGAGCTCCCTTATCAAGAAGATTGCCAATAAGCCGCCGACAAGCTCGTGAGGGACGTTAAGAGCAACTCCGATAAGTGCTAATATCAGCGGCATGTCAATCCCTCCCTTAACACCTTCTGTCGCCGTAATTCTACAAACTTTTTCCGTGTTTGTCATTAGGGAAGAATTAAAAATGGACAAGAAATAAGCCCTGTAACTGCGCCGATTTATACAATGCGATTCACGCAAATTCAAGCAAAGTAGCTTCAAAAAAATTTCCCCCAAGGCTCACTGCGAACATTGGGGGATTTTTTATTGCGAAAAATTTTTAAATGGCGGCGAAACCTTCCTCAAGGTCGGCGATGATGTCGTCAATGTGCTCCGTGCCTATCGAAAGGCGAATCGTCGCGGGCGTAATGCCGCTCGCAAGCAATTCAGCCGCCGTCATTTGCGAATGGGTCGTCGACGCGGGGTGTATCACCAGCGATTTGACGTCAGCGACATTCGCGAGCAACGAGAAAACTTTCAACGCGTCGATAAATTTCTGCGCGGCAACCGCTCCGCCCTTAATCTCGAACGTGAAAATGGAAATGCCGCCGTCGGGGAAGTATTTTTCGTAAAGCGCGTGGTCGGGGTGATTAATCTGCGCGGGGTGATTGACTTTGTCGACTTTGGGATTTTTCGCGAGGAAATCGACGACCTTTAAGGCGTTCTCGACGTGACGTTCGACGCGCAAGGATAAAGTTTCGACGCCCTGCAACAAAATGAACGCGCTGAGCGGAGAAATTGCCGCGCCCATGTCGCGAAGGAGAATTGCGCGGATATAAGTGACGAACGCCGCCGCGCCGAGAGCCTTATAAAAACTGACGCCGTGATAGCTGGGATTCGGCTCGACGAGGTGCGGGAACTTGCCAGACGCTTCCCAATCAAATTTTCCGCTCTCGACGATAACGCCGCCCAAAGTTGTGCCGTGCCCGCCGATAAATTTAGTCGCGCTGTGGACGACGATATCCGCTCCGAACTCGAACGGACGAATTTGATACGGCGTGGCGAACGTGTTATCAATGACGAGCGGAATTTTGTGATTGTGGGCGATGTCGGCGACGGCTTGAATATCAATCAGCGTGGCGTTTGGATTGCCGACGGACTCGATAAAAATCATTTTGGTGTTATCCTTAACCGCCGCCTCGAAAACTTCAACGCCCTGCGTCGGGTCAACAAAAGTCGTTTCAATTCCGAACGCGGGCAACGTGTGTTCAAACAGATTAAAAGTTCCGCCGTAAATGGTCGTGGCGGCAACGATATGATGACCTTTCTGCGCGAGAGCTTGAGCAACGTAGGTGACGGCCGCCGCGCCACTCGCCACAGCCAAAGCCGCCGAGCCGCCCTCCAATGCCGCGATTCTTTTCTCCAAAACGTCTTGCGTGGGATTAGTCAATCGTCCGTAAATATTTCCCGCGTCCTTAAGTGCAAACCGGTCAGCTGCGTGTTGAAAGTCGTGGAAGACGTAAGAAGTCGTCTGATAAATCGGAACGGCGCGCGCGTCAGTCACGGGGTCGGCTTGTTCTTGCCCGACGTGCAGTTGAAGTGTCTCGAATTTATATTTGCGTTCAGCCATGGAAAAAACCTCACTTTAGCTAAAAAGTTCTGTGGAAAGGTAACGGTCGCCAGTATCGGGCAGGAGCACGACGAAAATTTTTCCAGCGAAGTCTTCACGCTTGGAAAGTTCGTAAGCCGCCGCAAGTGCCGCGCCCGCTGATATTCCGATTAAAATTCCCTCCGCACGCGCAAATTCTCTGCCGAATTTAAAAGCGTCTTCGTTGGCGACGGGGACAACTTTATCGTAAATCGTCGTGTCCAAAGTTTCGGGGACGAAGCCTGCGCCGATTCCTTGAATTTTATGTGCGCCGGCTTTGCCCTCTGACAGCACGGGAGAAGTTTTCGGCTCGACGGCAACAATTTTGACGGCGGGATTTTTCGACTTCAAAAATTTTCCGACGCCGCTTAAAGTGCCGCCCGTGCCCACGCCCGCGACGAAAACATCAACTGCGCCGTCCGTGTCGTTCCAAATTTCGGGACCGGTCGTGGCGAAGTGCGCGGCAGGGTTGGCGGGATTGGTGAACTGCGACGGAATGAAAGCATCGGGAATTTGAGCGGCGAGTTCCTCGGCTTTGGCAATCGCGCCCTTCATGCCCTTTGCGCCCTCAGTCAGGACAATCTCCGCGCCGTAAGCTTTCAAAAGTTGCCGCCGTTCGACGCTCATCGTTTCGGGCACGGTGAAAATTGCACGGTAACCACGCGCCGCCGCAAAACTCGCCAGCCCGATTCCGGTATTGCCGCTGGTCGGTTCGATTATCACCGAATTTTTCTTGAGCTTGCCGTCGCGCTCGGCGGTTTCAATCATCGCTTTGGCAATTCTGTCTTTGACGGAGCCGGCGGGATTAAAATATTCCAGCTTGACCAAAAGTTTTCCGTTGAAGCCGATTTTCTCCGCAAAATTTTTCGCCTCAAGTAGCGGCGTATTGCCGATTAGTTCCGTGACGCTGCTATAAATTTTTTTCAAGTCCTTGACCTCCTTAATTCAAATTGACGCAAGGATACAACCAATAACCTATTCTGTCAATAGGTAATTGACTTTTTGCTTTGCAAGCGGCATAATAAATTTCAAAAGAACGGAGGTCGAAAAATTGATTTCAACAAAGGGAAGATATGCTTTGCGCGTTATGATTGACCTTGCGGAACAAGAGCCCGAAAAATTTATCCCGCTTGAAGAAATTGCAACTCGCCAAGGTATATCGAAAAAATATTTGGAAATTATTTTGAAGTCGCTGGTGCAAAAAAATTTTCTTAAAGGTTTGCGCGGCAAAGGTGGCGGCTATCAACTCACTCGGAAGCCCGAAGATTATTCGGTCGGAGAAATTTTGGAAGTGACGGAAGGAACGCTCGCGGTTGTTTCTTGCTTGCAAACCGACTGTGCGCCGTGTGAAAGAAAAGATTTTTGCAAAACCTTGCCGATGTGGAAAAATTTCAATCAGCTAACTCACGATTTTTTTTTCGGAATAACCTTGAAAGATTTGGCGCGTCCCGCTTGAATAAAAATTTCGACAAGCAGGGAAAAACGGCGGCTTATCGAAAGTATAGCTGATAGCTGTTAGTTGTTAGCTGATAGAAAAATCCTAACAGCTAACAGCCAAAAGCTACCAGCTATTTTGGGGTGTTAGAATTGGCGATAGAAATTGAACGGAAATTTTTGGTCGATAAGAGGAAACTCCGCGATTTGAATTATTTAAGCGAGTCGAAAATTGCGCAGGGCTATCTTTCAAGCAACCCAACTGTGCGCGTGCGTCTGCGTGACGACGTCGGCTACCTGACGATAAAATCTTCGACGTCGGGAATCACGCGCCAGGAGTTTGAATACGAGATACCGGCGGAGGATGCGGAGGAACTTTTGAAACTGTGCGGGTGGCTCGTCTTGAAAAAAATTCGGCGTACGATTGAATACGGCGGGCACATCTGGGAACTTGATTTTTTTATGGGGCGACACGCGGGCTTAGTTTTGGCGGAAGTTGAATTGAACTCGCCGGAAGAGCCGCTAGAATTGCCCGACTGGGTTAATCGGGAAGTTTCGGGCGACAAACGCTATTACAATTCCAACATTGTTAGGAGCAACAGAGAACAACTTGGCGTTAGAAGAAAAAATTCCTAGCTTTTAATTGATAGAGGGTGGACACTTGGTTTCGGAGTGGGAATTATTTTTGAGATTGACATTGGCGTGCGTGTTGGGCGGCATAATCGGCTACGAGCGGCAAAGTCGCAGGAAGACGGCGGGCTTGCGCACGAATGTCCTTGTTTGTCTTGGCTCGTGTTTGATTATGGTTTTGAGCGAGGCATTGTATTTCAACGTCGAGGGACGCACGAACGCCGACCCCGCGCGTTTGGCGGCGCAAGTTGTCAGCGGCATAGGTTTCTTGGGCGCGGGCGCGATTATGAAGGAAGGCTTAACCGTCACGGGCTTGACGACGGCGGCTTGTCTTTGGGTAGTTTCGGGCGTGGGCTTGGCGGTCGGCGCGGGCTACTATTCGGGCGCACTTTTCACCACGGCTTTAATTTTCGCGACGCTGGGCACTTTATCGCGTATCGACGAATGGGTCATGCACGAAAAAAATTTGCTTATTACAATTCACACGAAGGACAAGCCGGGGCAACTCATGCACATAAGCTCCTGCATTGACGATTTGCAGCTCAAGATTCGCGACGTTAAAGTTAAGGCGGACGAAGATTCAGCCGACACGCTGATTATCGAGATGGAAGTTTATAATCACCGCGCTTTGAAAAATGTTATCGTGCTGGACGCGGTCAAGCGCATTGACGGCGTTGTCAGCGTCGATGTCAACTGAAAGGGAGGTTTTCAAATGAATTACGATATTATTGATACGATTGTCCGGACGGCGATTGACGCCACGAGAAATGCCTACGTCGAGCACGGCTCCATAGCTGCGGGCGCGTGTTTGTTGGCGAGTGACGGCACACTTTACAGCGGCTGCACGATTGACAGCGTCGTCCCCGAATATAAATTGCCCGCCGAAGTTGTCGTCATGGCTAAGGCGGTCTCGGAGGGCAAGCGCGAATTTGATGCCATTTCTGTTATCGCGGACATTGACGGCACCTACATGCCCGACGAGCTCAGCCATAAGTTTCTGCTGGAGTTCAACGTCCAAGAAATTATTTTAGCGGACATGAAGGGCAATACCAAAGTCATGAAACTTGAGGAGCTTGTCCCTTACAAGGCACGCCGCAAGTAAAGCAATGCGCGAATGCGTAGTGCGCAGTGCGTAATGATTACGATTTTAATTGCGCCTTACGCATTACGCATTAAAAAAAAACTCCCTCGTGCTTTTCGGCGTGAAGGAGTTTTTTAATTGGTCATCGTTCATGAGAGAAATACATTCTGGGCGGGACAATCATTTCCAAATCTTTTTCCGCGATTTCTTTTATCACCTGCGGCGACTTGCGCTGGGCGATTTCCACGCGGAGCCGTTCGTTTTCCAGTTCGAGTTGTTGCGCTTGTTCCTGCGTGGCGACCAAGGCGTAACCTCTGCTCGCGCTGATTCCGCTACGAATTACGACTGCCATCGCAAAAATCGTGAAGACTACGAAAAATATTCGGCAACGCGACCGCAACAGGTGATTGAGGCGCGGCTGTCCCTTTATGAGTTTCAGTTCGGATTCTTTAGCTACGGGTTTACTTTGTACTGACGGGTTTGATTTATGTTTTCTTGGCATGTTATTCCTCCTTTGAACTTCTGCAGAAATTTATCGTGGAGCGGCTGTCAAGAATTTTCTCGGCGACGCGCAACTTAGCTGAGCTTGCCCGGCTGTTTAAATTAATTTCCTCCGGCGTCGGAGTTTTGGCTTTGCCGAGGATTTTTATTTCGGGCTTGTGGTTGCAAACGCACACGGGAAAATTTTTCGGGCAAATGCAACCTTGCGCAAGCGTCTTGAACGTTTCCTTGACGATTCTGTCTTCGAGCGAATGAAAAGTTATGATCGCGATTCTGCCGCCGATTTTCAGTCGGGCGACGGCTTTTTTTATTGCGTCGGCTAAAATTTCAAGTTCGCCGTTGACTTCAATCCTAATCGCCTGGAAAATTCTTTTGGCGGGGTGCCCGCCGTTTTTAGTTCGCGGAGCGGCTTGTTCAATCAGCTTGACGAGTTCGCCAGTCGTTTCAATCGACGAAATTTTTCTTTCGCGACAGATAGCGGCGGCGATTCGCTTTGAAAATCTTTCTTCGCCGTATTCGCGGAAAATTTTTATCAAGCGGTCTTCGTCGTAGCGATTAATCACGTCGTGCGCCGTCAGAGTTCGTCGTCTGTCCATGCGCATATCCAGTGGAGAATTTTTTATGTAAGAAAAGCCGCGTTGAGCCGTGTCAATCTGATAGGAGGAGACGCCCAAGTCGAAAAGCACGCCGTCAATTTTATCCGCGCCGCTGTCATCCAAAATTTTTTCGAGCCGGCTGAAGTTCTCGCGAAAAATTTTTACTCCGCAAGCCAAGCCCGATAAATTTTCTGTCGCGGCGGCTATGGCGTCGTCGTCTTGGTCGAGCCCAATAATCATGCCGTCCTTGCCTAGCTGTTCGCCGACGGCTCGTGAATGTCCGCCGCCGCCCAGCGTGCAGTCCAGATAAATTCCGTTTGGTTTCACGTCGAGCGCGTTAAGGACTTCTTCAAGCATAACGCTTTTGTGCTTAAAGTTCAACGTCCTATCGCCCCTTAAAACTGTTTTAGCTTTACTTCGCCCTACGATAGAAATTTCCTTTAGCTTATGCAAAAAATTTTTTCAGCGTAAATTCATTGACGCAAAGTTTTTGAGTGATATAATTTGCGGCAATTCAAAGGAGGAATTTTTTATGAAGATTACAAAAGACATGAACATAGTCGAAGTTGTGCAACGCTATCCCGACACGATGATGGTTTTCATGTACGCGGGCATGGGCTGCTTCGGTTGCCACGCCGCGCAGTTTGAAAGTATCGAGGAGGGCGCGTTGGTTCACGGCATTGACCCTGATAAACTTGTTGAGGCTCTTAACGAAATCGCCGACGCTGATGACGCGGCTGAAGCTGAACTTGCGGGCGTTGCGGCGAAATAATTATTCGCGCCAAGAAATTTTATCGAAGTTGAGCTTGTCGAGTTCGCGAGCCTTCGGCGGTTTAGCGGGGTAGCCCAAAGATAAAATCGATTGGCACGCAAAATTTTCGGGGAAATTCAAAATGCCGCGCAGATATTCTTCGGCGGGCGAATCGTCTTCCGCCTCGCGATTGCGCACTTGAATCCAGCAGTTGCCAATGCCCAGCGAAGTCGCCAAAAGCTCCATGTTCATCATCGCCACGCATGAATCTTCAACGAACGTATCGGATTT
>JAFPVP010000117.1 GCA_017412925.1 Selenomonadaceae bacterium | reverse complement strand
TCATATCGTAATAATCGGGCGGTCGCTTTAAAAGCGACGGAACAGTTAGCGCGATTCACCGTCAAAGTTTTTAAACGTTATCGCCGCGCTCAAAAAAATTTTTATCAGCTGTCCATACCCTGGCGGGTTTTGTGTAGCAGTGACATTTTCATATCGTAATAATCAGGCGGCCGCTTTAAAAGCGGCGGAACAGTGTGCGCGATTTGCCGCTCGAAATTTTTAGCTTGTCGCCGCGCTCAAAAAAATTTTTATCAGCTGTCCATACCCTGGCGGGTTTTGTGTAGCAAAGACATTTTCATATCGTAATAATCGGGCGTCATGTCCAGATAGTGGCGGTGCGGATTTTCAAAGCGTTGCTCCTCCTGCCAAATTTCGTTGGCGAGCTGGTGCTTGACGTAATCGCGAATTTCATTGAGTTGCGGCAAAGTTTCCACTCGCCGCCCGTCCTTAACGTAGAGCCGCGATAATTTTTTAGCCGTGCAATTTTCAAAGCGGCGATTCTTCCAGGGCTTTACGGGATCGACGTAGCGGAAGGGATTTTTCATGTCGACGGGCTCATCGAACAGCGCGATTAAATCTGCCACGGCGTGACCGTTAGCGTCGTAAACGCGGTAAATATCTTTCAAGCCGGGGTTGGTGATTTTTTCGACGTTCTCGCTGACTTTGATTCGCGGAATAAATTTGCCGCCCTCCTCCACCGCAACGATTTTATAAACCGCGCCAAAGACCGGCTCGGATTTTGCAGTTATCAAACGTTCGCCGACGCCAAAAGAATCAATCGCCGCGCCCTGACTTATCAGCGAAGTTATCGTGAATTCGTCTAGGCTATTCGACGCGATAATCCTGCAATCGTTCAAGCCCGCGTCGTCGAGTTGTTTACGAATTTTTTTAGAAAGATAAGCCAAGTCGCCCGAATCAATTCGCACGCCGCGCAGACGTTTGCCTTGCGGTTCCAAAACTTCTTTGGCGACGCGGATTGCGTTGGGAATGCCGCTGTGCACAACGTCGTAGGTGTCGACAAGTAGCGTCGTGGCGTCGGGATAAACTTCGGCGTAGCGGCGGAAGGCGTCGAACTCGTCGCGGAAATACATAACCCAGCTATGCGCCATGGTGCCGTTGACGGGAATATTGAACAGTTGACCCGCGCTGACAGTTGCCGTGCCGTTGACGCCGCCGATAAACGCCGCACGCGCCCCGTAAGTCGCCGCATCCATGTTGTGAGCGCGTCTGGCTCCGAAGTCGGAAACGAAACGACCTTCCGCCGCCCGAACGATACGCCGCGCCTTGGTTGCAATCAGCGACTGATGATTAATCTGCGCAAGGATAGCCGTCTCGACAAGTTGCGCGTCAATCAAATTCGCCACGACGGTTAAGCACGGCTCGTTGGGATACATAATCGTGCCTTCAGGGAAAGCGTAAATGTCTCCGTGGAAATGAAAATCTTTCAGGCTCTCCAGAAAGTCCTCGCTGAAAATTTTTTGTCCGCGCAGATAGTCAATATCTTCCGCGCTGAATTGCATGTTCTCCACGTACTCGATAACCTGCTCCAGTCCCGCGAAGATTGCGAAGCCGCCCGCGTCAGGGTTGCGCCGATAAAATACGTCGAACGCCACGCGAGTATTTTCCCCGCCGTTGACAAAGTAGCCGTTCGCCATCGTCATCTCGTAAAAATCCATCATCATCGACAGATTTCTTTTATCAAATTGCGACATGAAAATTCCTCCAGAAACAAAAACAATCTTGAAACGCTTAAGAATCAAGATTGAATATTTGTTGCCGTTGCAAAAATTCCTTTAAACCGGAAAAATTTTTTACGTCCACATTTTGGCTTTGAGCACGTCGTAATAATTTTTGTCGTCGAATTTGACAATTTGCGCGGAATCTTTAGCCTTGCGCACAATAATTTCGTCGTTGGGCTGAATTTTGTGACTGACTTGCCCGTCGAGCGTGACGATTACATTTTGCATCGCGGAAATTTTAATCAAAACTTCTTCGTTCTCGTTGACAAGCAACGGTCGCATTTGGAAAGTATGGGCGCAAATCGGCGTTAAGAGCAGGGCGCGAATCGTCGGATTGAGAATGGGACCGCCCGCGCTCAAGGAATAGGCCGTCGAACCTGTCGGGCTGGAGACAATCAAGCCGTCCGCCTTGTAGTCCATGAGGTGCGTTTGATTTATGTACAGACCGAGGCGCAACATGCGAGCGACGCCGCCGTTCGAGATGACAACGTCGTTGATTGCGTTGCCCAAAAATTTTTCGCCCTGTTCGTTGCGAACGTAGCCGCTCAAGAGAAGTCGACGTTCAACGCGATATTCTCCCGCCAAAATTTTTCCGAGCCGACTTTCCAATTCACGCGGCTCAATGTCCGCCAAAAATCCCAGCGTGCCCAAATTAATTCCGCAGACAGGAACGCTTTGCCCGCTGAATCTTCTGCACACGCCCAATAAAGTTCCGTCGCCGCCGATTGAAAGTGCCATATCGACATGCACGCGCTCGACGCAGGGTAAGCCGTATTCGTCCTTGCGAAATTGCCGCGCTTCAGTGGCGGGCATAACCAGCCGCACGTCTTTGTTTTGATAAAAATTAAAAATGCGGTCGACGATTTCACCCGCCCGCCGCTTGCTCATGTTTGGAAAAACCGCCAGTTGCATCATACCCGCATCAACTCCGAACATATTTTGCCTAGCCATCAGTTAAGCTCTCCATGTGCCAAATTAACCACAGATAAAAAATCAGGAAATTCATTGCGCATTACGCATTGCGCATTTCGCATTATCAAGTGTGCCAAATATTCTATGTTGCCCTCTGGACCTTTGACGGGCGAAAAATCCAAGCCGCGAACGCCAAAGCCTAAGTTCGCCGCGAAGTTCAAAACTTTTTCGATAACCGCCGCGTGAATTTTTTTATCCTTGACGACGCCGCGCTTGCCGACCTGTTCGCGCCCCGCCTCGAATTGCGGCTTAATCAGCGCGACGACTTCGCCCGAATCTGTCAGCACGTCGAAGACAACCGGCAAAACTTTTTCCAAGGAGATAAACGCCACGTCGATTGAAACAAATTCCGGCGCGCCGTAATAAAAATTTTCCCGCGTCACGTTGCGAATATTTGTCCGCTCCATGTTCACGACTTGCACATTGCTGCGGAGTTTCCACGCCAGCTGCCCGTAGCCGACGTCGATAGCGTAAACCATCTTCGCGCCGCGCTGCAACATGCAATCGGTAAAGCCGCCCGTCGACGCCCCAACATCAGCCGCAATTTTCCCGACCAAATTAATTTTAAACACGTCGAGAGCCTTTTGAAGTTTCAAGCCGCCGCGACTGACGAAGGGCATTTCCTCGCCGAGAATTTTAATTTCCGCGTCAATCGGAATCAGCGTGCCCGCCTTGTCGACTTTCTGCCCGTTGACGAGAATTTTCCCTGCCATAATCATCGCTTGAGCGCGGGCGCGGCTTTCAAAAAAATTTTTCTCCGTCAGCAAAATATCAAGTCGCTGTTTCATGTCGTCACCGTCAAGAATCCGAAAATCATTTCGTTGAGCCGTTCGATTATTCGCCGCGAAATTTTTTCCGCCGTCAAGCCGCACATGTCCAAAAGTTCAGTGCGCGTGCCCTGCTCTATGAACTTGTCCGCTATGCCGAACCGGAGGAGCGGCGTAGAAATTTTCTCGTCCGCTAAAAATTCCGCCACTGCCGACCCGAAGCCGCCCGTCAACGTTCCCTCTTCGCACGTGACTAAAAGTTTCGCCGCCCGCGCAGATTTTTTTATCAGCTCCGTGTCGAACGGTTTGACAAAACGGGCGTTTATCACGTCAGCCGAAATATTTTTCTCGCGCAGAAATTTTGCCGCGTCCGATGAAGTTTTTACCATCGTCCCGACTGCGAAAATTGCCACGTCCGGCGATTGACTTTGCTCGATAACTTCCGCCTTGCCCCAAGGAATTTCTTCCGGCTCCGTCACGATCTCGACGCCCAAGCCTGCTCCCCGCGGATAGCGAATCGCCACGGGGAAATTTTTTTGCAACGCCGCGAAAATCATCTGCCGCAATTCGTTTTCGTCTTTGGGCGCAAGGATATTCATGTTCGGGATTGTCCGCAGATACGCCAAATCGAATGCGCCGTGATGTGTTGCGCCGTCTTCGCCGACCAGCCCCGCTCTGTCTAAGCACAACAGCACGGGCAAATTTTGTAGGCAGATGTCGTGGAGAATTTGATCGTAGCCGCGTTGCATGAACGTGGAGTAAATCGCCACGACAGGTTTTAATCCGCCAGCCGCCATGCCCGCCGCCAATGTCACCGCGTGCTCCTCGGCGATACCCACGTCAAAAAATCTGCGCGGGAATTTTTCTGCGAACTTTTTCAAGCCCGTGCCCGTCGGCATTGCGGCGGTTATCGCGACGATTTTTTCATCACGCGCCGCGCAGTCAATCACTGCTTGAGCAAAAATTTCCGTGTAACTCGGCGGCGATTTCTTTTTTATAACTTGACCCGTCGCCTTGTCGAACTTGCCGACGCCGTGAAATTTTTCGGGCGCAGTTTCGGCGGGCGCGTAGCCTTTGCCCTTAGTCGTATTCACGTGAATCAGCACGGGCGCATTAATCACTCCGACGCGGCTGAAAACGTCCTTCATGCCGCCGATGTCGTGCCCGTCAATTGGACCGAGATAGGTGAAGCCCAAAGCCTCGAAAATCGCGCCGGGGAAGACCTCCGCCGATACGCCCGCCTTAACGGAATTCGCCGCGAGCAAAATTTTCTGCCCGACGTCGCGGAAGGGAATGTTTTTAACGAAATCCTCGAATTCTTTTTTAGCGCGGTGAAATTGCGGCTTGAGACGAATTTTGGAAAGATATTCGCTCAGTGCGCCGACGTTTTTATCAATCGACATTTCGTTATCGTTGAGGACGACGAGCAAATTTTTTTTAAGTTGCCCCGCGTGATTCAAAGCCTCGAACGCCATGCCGCCCGTCAAAGCTCCGTCGCCGATAACCGCGATAACTTTGCGCTCGACCTGCTCAATTTCGGCGGCGATTAAAATTCCCAGCGCGGCACTAATTGACGTAGAGGCATGACCGACTCCGAACGAATCAAAAGGCGACTCGGCACGCTTCGGGAAGCCCGTGATGCCCCCCAAAGTCCGCAGTGTGTGGAATGTGTCGCGTCGCCCTGTTAAAATTTTATGCGTATAAGCTTGGTGTCCGACGTCCCAAATGAGCCTGTCGCGGCTGAAGTCAAACACCGAATACAGCGCAAGCGTCAGCTCGACCGTGCCGAGACTTGGCGCAAGATGTCCGCCGTTTTTTGCGACCGTCGTCAAGATTAGCTCGCGAATTTCGCCCGCCAGCTCCTCCAGTTCAGCCAGGCTCATCTTTTGAAGTTGGGCGGGTGAGTTTAATCTTTTCAACAGCCCCGTGATAATCTCTCCTCAATTAAAGATCTGCTGCGTCGACTCTTTTGTAGCGTTTGCCGTCGACAATCAACTTTGCCTCGTTGTATTCAACATCGACGACCGAAGCCACGGGAATTTCCTGCCAGTTGGGTTCGGCGTTCGTGTAGTGCATGCCCGTGATTTGCGAGCCGCTTGCGGTGTAAGAGACGCGCTCGGAAATGTGATAATATCTTTTGCCGTTCTCAAATTTAAATTGAATCGTCGAAATGTCGTAGGAAAGGTTTTCGATACCCGCCGGCACGATTGAATAGTTGCGGTACCAATCAATCAGGTCGTTGCGGCCTTTTTCGCTGTAGCGCATGCAAAAAGTTCCGCTGAACGTGACGTCTTCTCTGTCTGCCGTCATCGACGTGATCACAACGGAATCCGTGTCGAACAAAATTTCGTTTTCGTCGTTGTCGGTGTAGATCTGTTGCCAGTTAGCCGCCAAAGCCGTCGCCGCGGTCATCATTATAACCATCAACGTTGCCAAAAAGATTTTCCTCATTACAAACAACTCCTTATAAAAATTTCGCCTAACTATTCGGCGCGGGAAAAGAAAAATCCTTTATGGAAAATTATTTTTTGCGGGCAAGCAGATATTGAACGAGTTCGCGCAAGAAATCTGCTTCCGCCCCGAAATTTTTCAGCGCGTCCAAAGCCTCGTCGACGGTAGCCGCCGCAAGTTTTTTAGCCTCGTCCAGCGAAGTTAAGCTGACATAAGTTGATTTTAACTTTTTTGCGTCGGAGCCAGTCGGCTTGCCCAAAATTTTTTCGTCGCCGGTCACGTCCAAAATATCGTCGGTGATTTGGAAGGCTAAGCCAAAATTTTCAGCGTAGCATGTCAAACTTTCCAACTGTTCAGCCGTTGCGCCCGCCAAAATTGCGCCCGAACGAATCGCCGCGCGGAAAAGTGCTCCCGTCTTGCCCAAGTGCATTAATTTCAACGTCGCAAAGTCAATTTTAACGCCTTCCGAGCGCGAATCTATCGCTTGCCCGCCGACCATGCCCGCCGCTCCTGCCGCCGTGCTGATTTCTTTTAGAACTTCCAACAAAATTTCTGGTGCAACATCTTTTTGCCTGAGCGCGACCTCAAACGCCAAAGTCAACAGCGCGTCGCCCGCCAAAATCGCCGTCGCCTCGCCGAAAACTTTATGATTCGTCAATTTTCCCCGCCGATAGTCGTCGTTGTCCATTGCCGGCAAATCGTCGTGAATCAGCGAATACGTGTGAATCATTTCCAGCGCGTCCGCCACCGTGATAAATTTTTCGCCAGACACGCCGACAGAATCAGCCGCCGCCATTAATAAAATCGGGCGCAATCTTTTTCCGCCCGCAAGCAAGCTGTACTCCATTGCCCGCGATAAATTTTCGTCAAGCGATTTCGTCCGCCGCAACTCTCTTTCCAAATCCGCCGCGATTAACTCTGCTCTGCGCCGCCACAGCTCCTTAAACATTTTGATTTCCTCCAAACTTCAACGCAAAATAATTTTCGCGCATTTCCTCACGAGTTTTGGGCGCGTCCCACAGCTCGCCGATTGAATTTTTCCGCATTGCCGCCGCCAAATGGCTGAACAAATCGGGAAAATCTTTTTCCAGCTCCACGATTAAATTTTTTATCCGCTGACGATTGGTCGCGCCGTCGAAGGGGCACGGCGATTTTAAAATGTCAAAGCCGCGCGTGAAATTTTCTATCTCGGTCTCGCGGACGTAAACCAGCGGGCGAATCACCGTTAAATTTGTCCTGTCCAAAAAAGTTTTCGGCAAAAAAGTCGTCAGTTGCCCGCTCGACAGCAAGCTCATAAAAAAAGTTTCGACTGCGTCGTCCAAATGGTGCGCGTAGGCAATTTTATTCGCGCCGAGTTCCAGAGCCTTGCGATTCATCACGGCGCGGCGGAAGTAAGCGCAAGTGTAGCACGGGCTTTTATTTTTTTGCTCGCGAATCAGCGCGGCGATGTCGACGGCGCAGACTTCGTGCTTAATCCCCAGCTCGTTGCAAAATTTTTTGACGCCGGAAAGTTTATCGCTCAAGTCATCGCTGAATTTCGGGTCAATCGTCAGCGCGGCTAGTGAAAAATTTTTCTGCATACGTTCCCGCAAAATTTTTAGCGTGTAAGTCAAAAGCAAACTGTCCTTGCCGCCCGACACGCCTATTAAAATTTTGTCGCCGTCGTTAATCAGCCCGAACTCGACGACCGCCCGAATTATTTTGCTGAAGAGAATTTGCGGAAGTTCACAGCGCATTAAAAAGTTCCTCGCGATTCACGGCGTAAGTTCCGACCTTGGCAACCACGACGCCCGCCGCCACGTTCGCCAAATATGCCGCCGCCGCCGAATCAATTCCGCCCGCCAACGCCAGCGCGAAAACCGCAATCACCGTGTCGCCCGCGCCGGACACGTCGAAAACTTCTTGCGCCCGCGCCTTGATGTGCGAAATTTTTTCCCCGTCAATCAAGCTCAAGCCTTCCGCCGAACGTGTCACGACCAAGCCGCGCAAATTGAATTCGTCGATGACTTTGTGAGCCGCCTCCTCGATTTGAGCGTCGACGTTGGAAATTTTTTTCGGCAAGACGGCGTTAAGTTCTTTAAGGTTCGGCGTGATAAAGCTCGCGTCGAAATATTTTTGCCAGTTGTCGCCTTTGGGGTCGACGACGACAAATTTTTTTTGCGCCCTGCACGCGCCGATAATTTCGCGGCAAATTTTTTTCGTGCAGACGCCCTTTCCGTAATCGGAAATTATCACGCCGTCAACGTTCGGAACCTGCGCGGAAAAATTTTTCAACAGCTCCTCGGTCTCCGCGCCGTCAAGTTCGGAGGGGTCTTCAAAGTCTAGGCGAATCATCTGCTGGTGCCCGCTTATCACGCGAGTTTTCGTCGTGGTCGGTTTTGAAGTTTCAATCACTCCCGAATAATCGACGCCGAGATTTTTCAGTTTGTCCAAGAAAATTTCGCCGTGATTGTCGCGCCCGATTTGTCCGATTATCGACGTTTGACAGCCCAGCAACGCCAGATTGTGTACGACGTTCGCCGCGCCGCCGAGAGTTTCCTTGACTTCAAGGACGCGGGCAATCGGCACGGGGGCTTCCGGAGAAATGCGCGTGACTTCCCCGAAATAATATTTGTCCAACATTACGTCGCCGACAACCAGAATCTTGCACGCGCTGATTCCGTCCGCGACAAAGTTTTTCAGTTCGTCAATCATTTGCACGCTCCAAACGCGACTTCTGCCGCCGCCAAAGTTTTTTCTAAATCTGCCTCTGTGTGCGCCGCCGACATAAACAGCGTTTCAAATTGTGACGGCGCAAGATAAATTCCCTGCTCCAACATCGCGCCGAAAAATTTTTTGAAATGCTCCTGATTGGCGGCGGCTGATTCGTCATAGTTTGTGACCGGCTTGTCGCTGAAAAATATCCCGAACATGGAGCCGGCTTGCGGCGTTTGAATCGCGACGTTTGATTTCTGCGCGGCGAGGTTCAATCCTTCGACGAGCTTTGAAGTCTTCGCAGAAATTTTCTCCGTCAAATTTTCCTCAAGCAAAATCGTCAAAGTTTCAATGCCCGCCGTCATCGCTAAGGGATTGCCGCTCAAAGTTCCGGCTTGATAAATTCTGCCGTCGGGCGAAACGTTGCGCATAATTTTTTCCGTGCCGCCATATGCCGCGCAGGGCAGCCCGCCGCCGATAATTTTTCCGAGACAAGTTAAATCGGGCGTGACGTGATATTTTTCCTGCGCACCGCCGAGCGAAACTCTAAAGCCGCACATGACTTCATCGAAAATCAAAAGCGCGCCGAATTTTTTCGTAACGTCACGAAGCCCGCGCAGATAATTTTCCTTAGGCAGGACAAGCCCCATATTGCCCGCGACAGGCTCGACGATAACGGCGGCAATTTCCTCGCCACATTGCGCAAAAATTTTTTCGACGGCGGCAAGGTCGTTGTAAGGCAAAGTTATCGTGTCCTGCGCCGTGCCGCGCGTGACGCCAGGACTTGACGGTTCGCCAAAAGTCGCCGCACCGCTGCCCGCCTTAACCAACAGTGAATCGCTGTGCCCGTGATAGCAGCCGATAAATTTTACAATCTTTTCGCGTCCCGTAAAACCGCGAGCAACTCTCAACGCGCTCATCGTCGCCTCGGTGCCAGAGCTGACCATACGCATGACTTCCATTGACGGGAAAATTTTGTTCACGAGCTTAGCCAGTTTAGTTTCGAGTTCAGTCGGCGCACCGTAGCTTGTGCCGCGTTCGACAGCGCGTTTTAAAGCTTCGACAACGCGCGGGTGAGCGTGCCCCAAAATCAGTGGACCCCACGAGCCGACAAAGTCAATGTATTCGTTGCCGTCGATGTCGAAGATGTGACTGCCCGCGCCGTGAGAAATGAACGGCGGATTAGAATTGACGCTGGAAAAAGAACGCACAGGGCTATTAACTCCGCCCGGCATAAATTTTTTTGCTTCGTTGAAGGCGGCGAGCGATTTTTTTAAATTCACGTTACTACCTCCTTAAAGCCACTGAGCAACGTCGAGCGCGTGGTAAGTGATAATCATGTCTGCGCCGGCGCGTTTCATTGCGGTTAAATTTTCGACGACGATTCGTTTATAATCAATCCAACCGTTGGCGGCGGCGGCTTTGACCATGGCGTATTCGCCGCTGACATTGTAGACGGCGACGGGGCGATTAATTTTTTCGCGAACTTTGCTGACGATGTCCAAGTAAGCGAGCGCGGGCTTGACCATGATAATATCCGCGCCCTCCGCCAAATTCAATTCGACTTCCTTTAAAGCTTCGCGGCTGTTGGCAAAATCCATTTGATACTGTTTGCGGTCGCCGAATTGCGGCGCGGAGTCTGCGGCGTCGCGGAAAGGTCCGTAGTAAGCCGAGGCATATTTAACGGCGTAGCTCATAATCGACACGTTGATAAAATTTTTCACGTCGAGCGCGTCGCGAATGGCGGCAATTCTCCCGTCCATCATGTCGGAGGGAGCAATAATATCCGCGCCCGCCTCCGCCTGGCTGACGGCAACTTTTTGGAGCAATTTAAGCGTTTCGTCGTTGTCGACATAATGCCCGCAGAGTTTGCCGCAGTGTCCGTGGCTGGTGTATTGGCAAAGACAAACGTCGCCGACGATAACAAGTTCGGGGACGGATTTTTTTATTGCGGCGATTGCACGTTGCACGGGGCTTTTCATATCCCAAGCACTTGAGCCGACCTCGTCCTTATATTCCGGCAAGCCAAAAATTTCGACGGCGGGAATTCCGAGCGCGGCAATTTTTTTTGCGAGTTCAACGGCATTATCAACCGACAAATGATAGCAATCGGGCATGGAAGGAATTTCTTCGCGAACATTTTCCCCCGCCACCACGAACAGCGGATAAATCAAATCTTTTACAGATAAACTTGTTTCACGAATCATCGAGCGCAAATTTTCATTGAGCCGCAATCTGCGCGGACGTAATTTCAACATAAAATCATCTCCTCGCTTGAAGTTTAGCAGGAAACTTTTTAAAGTCAATGCAATAAAAAAACGCCGCCTCCAACGAGACCGCGCAAATTTTTTATCGAATGCAATTACCAACTGA
>JAFPVP010000116.1 GCA_017412925.1 Selenomonadaceae bacterium | reverse complement strand
TTTCGACGAGGAAGTTTTAAGTCTCTTCAACAGCGACCCCGAAGTTATCCGCCTCGGCGTGATTCGGCTGTGGTATATCATCCTGCCCGAATTGATTAACGTTTTAATGGAAGGTTTATCGGGTGCTCTGCGCGGCTACGGCATTTCCTTGACGCCCGCCGTGATAACTTTGATTTGCGTTTGCGGTACGCGCATCGTCTGGATTTTTACGGCGTTCAGAAATATTCCGCTCTACGAAACGTTAATGGCTGTCTATCCAATCAGCTGGTTCATCACGACGATATTTTTAATCGCGGCGTATTTTTATCACATGAAGCACTTAAAACCAGCGCGAGCTTAATCGCAAAAAAAATTCCCCCTCCACGTTCGGAAGGGGATTTTTTTTTTATCACTAGCAAACTATTTCATCGGGTCTAGGCTGATGTTCGTGATGATTCGTCCCAAGCGCGCGCTCGTCAAGAAGTTCAACGCCCACTTGAAAGTAACCGTCATGTTCGTATAAACGCCCGCCAATCTCATCAAGTGAACGAGCATCCACGCGCACCACGCCATAAAGCCCGTCATGTGCGGCTTGTTGACGACAGCCTCGCCTTTGCCGATTGTCGCCATCGCGCCCAAATCTTTGTAAACGAACTTTTCAAGCTTCGTGTCGCCTTTAATTAACTTCATGATATTTTTATGCGCAACTTTTGCCTGCTGAGTGGCAACCGGCGCAACCGTCGGAAGCGGGCGTTTCATATCGCCGTGCATGAACGCCGCGCAGTCGCCGATAGCGAAAACATTTTTGTGAACCGCGCCGCGCACCATTAAATCTTCTTCAATCCAGATTCGTCCGTCGCGAGCACATTCGCCGCCGCAATTTTTCATCATGTCGACAGCACGCACGCCCGCCGCCCAAATAACCGTCGTCGTCGGAATTTCCACGCCGTTTTTGAGCTTGAGAGTATGACCGTCGTAATCGACGACTTGAGTATTGAGCATGACTTCGACGCCTTTTTTCTCCAAAACTTTTACGGTGTGCTGCTGTAAATCTTCGGAGACCATGGGCAAAAGTCGCGGCGTCGCCTCAATCAATTTTATGCTAACGTCGTTGAAGTCGAGCAGGTGGAATTCTTTTTTCTGAATGGCAATGAGCTCGGCTAATGCGCCCGCCTCCTCAACGCCCGTGGGACCGCCGCCGACTACAACAAAAGTCATGCGCTTCTTTCTGTCTTCGGGCGTGCGGTAGGGTTTCTCGGCGCGTTCAAATTCGTGGATAACGTGGTTGCGAATGTGAACTGCCTCTTGCAAAGTTTTCATGCCGAAAGAATGTTCTTCGACGCTTTTCATCCCGAAAAAGTTAGTCGTCGCGCCCGCCGCAAGGACAAGATAATCGTAGTGAATTTCGCCGTGGTTGGTTATGACAACGTCGCGTTCCTGGTCGATGCCCTGAGCTTTCGCCATGTAAAGATTGACATTTTTATTATCGCGGAAGAATGAACGAATCGGATAGGCAATTTCGCCGGTCTCCAAAACGGAAGTCGACACCTGGTACAAGAGCGGCTGGAACAAATGGAAATTGTGACGGTCAATAAGAGTAACTTCGACGTTCTCTTTGGCGAAGAGTTGCCCGATTTTTATGCCGCCGAAGCCGCCGCCGACGATTACTATATGGGGTTTGCCGTTGGTCATTTAAAAAAACCTCCTGAAACTTGAAGTGAAAAGCTGAAATTAACGGGCTAAAAATAATTTCGGGATAATCCCGTCTGTATGTTCCGTGAACTGCTCTTTACCACAACCCCCTAACCCGTTACTCTTAAAAATGATAGCACAAAATTTTTTTATTGCAATAGTCAAGGCGCGCCGTTTCAGCCAAAAAATTTTTTCTAATGTCCTTGTCCGTCAAGACAAATTTTAACAGCGCGGCGGCTTACTGAAAAATTTATGACGCAAAGGCTTTTACAAAAAATTTTTTTATAGTACAATGACGGCTGACGTTTGAAAAAATTTTCCTTAACGGAACCGAATAAATTTTTTGGAGGAATGAGAGTGTGTTTGAACTTGATGACAACACTTTAGACCAGTTCGCCAAGATAAAAGTAATCGGGGTGGGCGGCGGCGGCAACAACGCTGTCAATCGCATGATTTCTTTGGGCTTGGAGGGCGTGGAGTTCATCGCCATTAACACCGACGCGCAAGCCTTGATGACTGCGCTGGCACCTCGGCGTATGCAAATCGGCGAAAAACTGACTCGCGGGCTGGGCGCGGGTGCTCGTCCCGAAATCGGGCAGAAGGCGGCTATGGAAAGTCGCGAAGACATACTAAACGCCCTGCGCGGCTCGGACATGGTGTTTATAACGGCTGGCATGGGCGGCGGCACCGGCACGGGCGCGGCTCCGGTCGTGGCGGAATGTGCGCGGGAAATTGGCGCGTTGACTGTCGGCGTCGTCACTCGTCCTTTTACCTTTGAAGGACCCAAGCGCAAAAGAAATGCCGACATTGGCATTGAGAACTTAAAGCGCAACGTCGACACGATTATCACAATCCCCAACGACAGACTTTTACAGGTCGTCGACAAGAAAACTCCCATGACGCAAGCTTTTACAATCGCCGATGATATTTTGCGGCAGGGCGTCAAGGGCATTTCGGATTTAATCGCGGTGCCAGGGCTTGTCAATTTGGATTTCGCGGACGTCAAGTCAATCATGAGCAACGCCGGCTCTGCGTTGATGGGTATCGGCGAGGCTTCGGGCGAAAATGCAACCGTTGACGCGGTTAAAGCAGCGATTGATTCTCCGTTGCTGGAAACGAGTTTGCAAGGCGCACGCGGCGTTTTGCTCAATATCATGGGCGCGACCGATTCGCTGTCGATGTTGGAAGTCAACGAGGCTTCGACGACCGTGCAGGAGGCGGCGCACCCCGACGCGGAAATTATTTGGGGCGTCAGCGTCGACGAAACTTTGGGCGATAGAGTTTCTGTCACGGTCATTGCCACGCGCTTTGACGAGGAGGAGGCGGAAGAAGAAATTCGCGAACCTGTCGTTCAGCCGCGCAGACCTGCGGCGCAACCTTCGCAACCGTCGCGTTCGCCTCTCGGCAATTTTGACGGCGGCTTTGGCAATCCGAACACTCCGCCGCCCAACGTCGAAATTGATATTCCGCCGTGGATGCGTTCACGCAGATAAAAAAAAATTGTCGCAACGCACGGACAAAATCCTGCGCGGCGACTTTTATTTTGCTGTCAAATTTTTCTCTTTAAATATAGCTACGCAACAAAAATTAAGATGAATAAATTCTGAATGACATTTGACACAAGAAAATTATAGTGCTAAAATTTTAGCCGTTGATAGGTAGGAGAGGCAATCGCGGCGTTGAAAAACGACGAGGAAAGTCCGGACTCCACAGAGCAGCGTGCCGGGTAACGCCCGGTGAGAGAAATCTCAAAGACAGTGTCACAGAAAAGAAAACCGCCGAAAAGCAATTAGGAATGCGCAATGCGCAATGCGTAATGATTTTGGTTTTAATTGCGCATTACGCATTACGAATTACGCATTGCCTTTCGGTAAGGATGAAAAGGCAGGGTAAGAGCCTACCGGTTGTTTGGTAACAAGCAAGCCTGATAAACCTCACGCGGAGCAAACCTAAATAGGAAAGGGTTGAGGTTGCTCGCTGACCTTTCGGGTAAGGTGCTACGACTTGGGCGGCAACGTTCAAGCAAGATAAATGATTGCCACTAACAGAATCCGGCTTATTGACTGCCCGTCAACAAGAAACGTCGCTGCTCAGAGAGTTGGCGGCGTTTTGGCTTTCAGGAAAAATTTTGTTTTAATTCATTTATAAATCACGTCAAAAGATTATAATTCGATTAGATTTTTTAAGAAAGGAAGTGGTTGGTTTTGAGGAGTTTTTTGCGAGCGTTGATGGTGGTGGTTTTTCTTTTATCGATTAGTGCCACAAGCTACGCGGCAGGACAATTCAGAGTCGGTGACCAAGGCGAGGAGATCGCCGAAATTCAAGGGCAACTGGTCTTGCTCGGTTACGATGTTATGGCGGACGGCACTTTCGGCGCGGCGACAGTCGAGGCTATCAAGGATTTCCAAAAAGCTCAAGGTATCAAAGTTGACGGCTTGATAGGTCCGGCGACCTACTCGGCACTTCTTGGCAAGGACATGCCCGAAATAACTAACAGCATGAGTTTCCTTGCTAACACTATCGTTTCCGCGTCGATGAATTATATCGGCGTCCCTTACGTCTTCGGCGGCACCAGTCCCTACGGCTTCGATTGTTCGGGCTACGTGCAATACGTCTTCGCTAAGGCAGGCATTGCTATTCCGCGAACCGCTGACGTTCAATACGACTTCGGCACGCCCATTTCTACTACTGACCTCGTTTCGGGCGATTTGGTTTTCTTCAGCACCTACACTTACGGCGCGTCGCACGTGGGAATTTACCTCGGCGATAATAACTTCATTCATGCCAGCTCAAGTCGCGGTGTTACTATCGATTCGCTCGGCAGTGCTTATTGGAGCTCGCACTACATTGGCGCACGCAGAATTTTATAAGTCTGAAACGACTTCATCAAACAAAAAATGTCCTCCGGTCAGCCGAAGGGCATTTTTTTTGCGTTAAGAATATTTCATGACGACGCCGCGAATCATATCCGAAACGCGCTTTGTGTGGTCGAGTGCCTCCTCCACGTCCTCCAAAATATCTTTCCACTTAATCAAATGGATAACGGCGCGGCTCGCTCCGTGCTCCTTAGCCGCTTCCGCCGCCTCGTCGAAGAGAATTCCGATATCCGCTCTGTAAATCAAATCGCCGCGGCTTTCGTTGTCCGAAATTTTATGAACCGAATCCAAAATCTCGCGCTGATTCTTTTTAACGTCGTTTAAGAGTTTGAACGCCTTAACCAATTCGTTCGTGCTGTCGACCAAAAGTTTCGTCAAGGCGTGGGAGCGTTTCGTCGAGTGCCCCGCGTGATACATGATGATTCTTTGCAACGCGCCCTGCAACATGTCGACGCCCTTATCCAGCTCGTTGGCTATCGAGTATATGTCCTCGCGGTCTATCGGCGTGATGAAACTCAAGTTCAGCTTGCTGATAATTTTCTCGTTGATTTCATCAGCCGCCGACTCAAGCCCCAAAATATCTTCTATCCGTTCCAAAGCTTGGTTCGGGTCTTTTATCACGTCGTCCAACAACACCGCACCCAAATGAAAAAATTTCGCGTTCTCCAAAAATAAATCGAAAAACTCCGTGTCCTTCTTCGCAAAGTTAAACATGCCCATTAAATCGCCTCCTCAGTTAAACCACGTCATGACCTCTTGCGCCGCGCCGCGCAGACAAAATAATATCGTTCTGTCGCCGGGCTCAAGGATTGTATGACCGTTGGGTATCGCCGCCTTGTTTTTCCGAACATACGCGCACACCAAGCACGATTTCGGTAGCCGCACGTCCATTAATTTTTTCCCCGCGACCTTCGCGCCGCTCTGAACGATAAC
>JAFPVP010000115.1 GCA_017412925.1 Selenomonadaceae bacterium | reverse complement strand
TGCGACAACTGCAAATTGTCCGCGTTCTGCAACTTGAGCTTAATGTTCAAATTTTCGTTGGAATATTCGTCCCTGATTTTATCGCGCTCTTCAATATACTGCGGCTCAGATTTTTTGCGATACTCTTCCGCCGCCAATTTTCTCCGGCTTTTCAATTCGGCGAGCTGACTTATCACGATTTGCGCGTTCTTCTGCCAAGCCGCCTCGTCAAAAACTTGCGTGTTGGTGTCGGGCGGAGGAATTTTGGGAAGTTCGACAACTTTCATTGCCTCGTTTAGTTCAAGGCGCAAACGCAATTCCGTCGCCCGCAAGCCGTCAAGAGTTTCGCCGTCAGGGTGCGCCGCCTGAATTTTTTCTATATCGATAACGCCGACTCCGCGCTGCTCACTTTTGGGCTTTTCAATTTTTGTTTCGGCGGGCGCGACGGATTTTTCGGGCATTGCATAAAAGTAGAGACCGCCGCCGATTAACGCCAAAATAGCCGCCGCTACGACCCTATAATCCACCGTGCCGCCCCCTTAACAAAATAGCTGTTAGCTTCCAGCTATTAGCTTTTAGAATTTTGCTAACAGCTAGCAGCTAACAGCTAACAGCTAATTATTTCTTTCCGAGTTCCGTGATAACTTCCGCCGTTATTTCTTGCCCGCCGTAAATGACAGCCGCCTTGTCGATGACAACCGCCAAACCTTTCTTATCGGCGACTTTCTTTATGGCTGCCTGAACCGCTTGTTCAATCGGCGTAATTAATTCCTGTTGCTTCTGCGCGAGCCGCTGTTGGCACTGCATGTAGTAATCGGCTTTTTCCTGCTCGTTCATGCCCGCAGATTTTTCATCGAATTCTTTTTTTATTTCAGCAACGGCGGTTTCCATTTGCCCCGGCACGTTCTGTGAATCCGGATGAGCTGCCAGCACTTGCTGATAGTCTATTATTCCCACGCTTGACGAGCTTGCCGCCGACGCGATATTTCCAGTTTGCGTCAAAGCGATTGCGACCACCGAGCCGATAAAAATCACTGCGATTAAAATGCTGACGATCCTGACGTGTTTCTTTTCTAATTTCATCATGTTACACAACTCTCCTTAAATTTTGACGCCGCTGATTATATCAAACGGTTTTGTCCTTTGCAAATTTAAATTTCCTTGCGCGGACGGTGCACGCGCCCAAATCCTAATCATAAATTTTCCCCTCCGCTATCCGAAATCTTTTGCGTGTATATTACCAGATTAATTTCAGACTTTCAAGCCGCTAAAAAAATTTTTGCACGCGGAAAATATTTTTGCTATCATGAAGAAAATTTTTTCAGGGAGGAAAATTATCATGAGCTTAAAGAAAAGATTTTTGGCGACCGTGACGGCGGCGGCGGTAAGTTTCTCGCTGACGTTCGGTGCGCCCGCTGCAGTCGAGGCGGCAAGTGCGGGAAGTCTTATCGGGGCGGGCATAGCTATCGGAATGCAAGCCGCCCAACTTAACGCGCAGATTAATCAAAAAATTAAGCACTACGACGAGACGGAAGAGGGGCGGCAAGAACTTTACGACAGCTTCCGCCAAAAATACGGCGTCAGCGAAGACCCCGAATACAACGCCCTACTCGATAGGGTTATGGCGAATTTGACTAAGGGCGTCGCCGCTGTTGACCCGACCATTAATAAAAAGCCGTATCTTTATTTTGTCTCCAAGCAAAATTCCATAAACGCCGCCTGCTCCATGGGGCACGTCATGATGGTTAATGCCGGCACGTTCAAGAAAATTAAAAACGAGGACGAAATTGCCGCTATCGTCGGGCACGAGATGGGGCACGGGCAGAAAAATCACGTCGCCAAGGGCAACAAGAAACGTTTGCAGAAAGAAGTAACTGCTGCCATTGCCGGCACTGCTGTTGGCGCGACGATCGGCGGCGGGCAGCTCACTTCCATAATCACTCAAGTTGCGCTGAATCACTCGGTTGCGCACGGCGATAGAAAACAAGAGACCGAAGCCGACCTTTTGGGTTTCGAGTACATGACGCACACCAATTACAATCCTGGAGCCTGCGCGGCTGTCATGCAGAAATTCGTTGAGATGGAAATCGGGAGCAAGCAATCGGGCGCGGCGGCGTTCTTTAATCCCTCCGACCACCCCGACAGTGCGAAACGCCGCGATGCTTACGTCAAGAAACTTTACGAGTACAGCAAAAATCACGTCACCGCCAAAAACGGAGTCATCACCGTGAACAACAAAACTTTGACAACGATTGCGGCGGCGGACGGCATGTCCAGTGCGGAGCGTTCGTATTTCGTGCTGGGGAATTTGGCGTCGGCTTATCATCACGGACAAAATAAACACGCGGCGACCGTCGAAAACGGAGTTGTCATGTTGGGCAATCAGCCGATTATCCAGCCCGCTGAAGGCGACGAATCTGCGCAGGTTATCGCTGAAAGATTGAACGCTATCAAATAATTTTTCCGTATCGTCGAGGTGGAAGCCGTGAAACGAAAAATTTTTACAACAATCCTTGCGGCGATTGCGGCGGGCAATTTGTTTTTCGCCAGCCCCGCCCATGCCGAGGTTAAAAATTATGACGGCGTCGGCGAATACATAATGAGCGACTTTGAAACGCCTGACGTCGCTAAACAACGCGCCAAACTCTACGCTGAACGCAACGCGCAGGAGCAAGCCGGCGTTTACGTTAAAAGTTATTCTAAGATGTCCAACTTCGAGCTCGTCGCCGATGAAATTGAATCCATGACGAGCGGCATTTTAAAAATTATCAGCGTCAATTACAAAATGATTCCGATGGAAGAATACGGCGGCATTATGTATCGCGCGCTGATTGTGGCGAGCATTGACAGCGATAACGTCGACGAATGGATTTCCAGAAGTCTTTCGGAGCGCGAATCGCTCGTTGAAAAAAATCTTGCGCTCCAAAAGCAGATTGAAGAGCAGGAAAAGTTAATCGAGAAACTTAAATCGGAGGCGCAACGAAATAATTCGCCCGAAAATCGCGAAAAACTTCAGCAAGAATTTTCTGCGGCGGATAAAATTTTTATGTCGAACGTTCAGCTTGAGGAGGGCAACCGCTTTGTCCTGATTAATTCGGATTGGGCTTACGAAAAGGCTTTGAATTGCTGGACGGAGGCGATTGAACTTAATCCGCAAAATGCGTTAGCTTACGAGGCGCGCGGCTACTATTTCCTTTACTACACGCGGAGTTATTCTGAAAGTCTCAACGACTACATGCGGGCGATAAATTTGCGTCCCGATAATGCCGAAAATTATTTTTATCGCGGCTTGTGCTATTTGAATTTGAACGATTTGGACAACGCGAAGACCGATTTTGAGCGGACGATAAGTTTGGATCCGCAAATGTCTGGTGCTTATGCGGAGCTGGCTTACATTTACGCTTCGATTGACCCGCTTAGTGCGATTGACTTTGCTAACCGTGCGCTTGAGTTCAACAATCGGAATTGGCGCGCCCTTTACAGTCGCGGGCTGGCACTTTTCAACATGCACAATTACGCGGCGGCTCTTGAGGACGCAAAAGCGGCTTTGAATTGGGGTTGCGGCGATGCTTATCAATTAATCGGCGATTGCTACGGCATGATGGGCAATCGCGAAGAGGCGGAAAAATATTGGGAAATTGCCAAAGACCCGCCGGCGTTCGGCTAAGAGGAGGATATTTTTGGAGGGAAAAATCAGCAGAATAGAAACCGGAAGTCTAGCCGAGGAACTGGAGCTTGAAGTCGGCGACAAAATTTTAAAAGTCAACGGGAAGACGCCGCTAGACATCATAGACTTGAGTTTTTTGCTGGCGGAAGAGGAGATTGAACTTTTAATCGAACACGCGGACGGCGAACGCGAGCTTATCGAATTTGAAAAGGACGTGGACGAGGAACTTGGCGCGGAGTTTGAATCGGCGGTCTTCGATAAAATTCGGCGTTGCAAAAATAATTGCGTGTTCTGTTTCGTGAATATGATTGCGCCGAACATGCGCAAAACTTTATCAATCAAGGACGACGATTATCGCCTGTCCTTTTTGTTCGGGAATTTTATCACGCTGACGAATTTGACGGCAAAAGATTTCCGCCGAATCAAAAATTATCATTTATCGCCGCTGTTCGTGTCGGTGCACACGATGAATCCCGCCCTTCGCGCGAAAATGTTGCGGACGCCGCTCGGCGCGAACATAAATCAGCAACTCGACGAACTGGAAAAATCCGGCGTCGAATATCACACGCAAGTTGTCCTGTGCAAAGATTTAAACGACGGCGCGGAATTGGACTTCACAATCGCGGAAATTTTAAAGCGACGCCCGCACGCACAGAGCTTGGCGATTGTGCCCGTCGGCGTGACAAAATATCGGCGCGATAAATTTTTACTCAAGCAATTCGACAAAGAATCGGCGGAAAAAGTTATCGCGCAAGTCGAAGCGTTCCAAAAAAAAATTCGGGCGGAGACGGGGCGGACGTTCGTTTATTTGGGCGACGAATTTTATTTGTTGGCGGAGAGAGAATTGCCGCCCGCAGAATTTTATGACGATTTCCCGCAGCTTGAAAACGGAATCGGCATGACGCGCAACTTTATCGAGGAATTCGGCGCGGCGGAAATTAAAATCGTCGGCGACAAAAAAATCGACGTGGTGAGCGGCACGTCCTTTGCGAAAGTTTTAAAGCGGCTAATCAACGCGCCGAACGTGAGGATTTTGCCGGTCGAGAATAAATTTTTCGGCGGGCGCGTGAACGTGTCAGGGCTTTTAACGGGCGGCGACATAATTGCGGCGTTGGACGGCGGCGAGCGCGATTTAATTTTGATACCGGCGACGGCACTCAAAGCGGGCGAGGAAATTTTTTTGGACGACGTGACGTTAAAGGAGCTTGAAAATAAATTTTTGCCCGCGAAAGTTATTCCGATACACGACGGAGAAGAATTCAGGCGAATTTTGGAGGAAAAAATAAATGAGTAAACCGATAGTAGCGATAGTCGGGCGACCGAACGTCGGCAAATCGACGCTTTTCAATCAAATAGGCAAAAAAAAAGTTTCAATCGTGGACGATATGGCGGGCGTGACGCGCGACAGAATATATTTAGACGCAACTTGGCTTAATTATGAGTTCACATTGATAGATACGGGCGGAATTGAGCTGAAAAGCGCGGATAAAATGTTGAATTCGATAAAAATACAGGCGAAAATTGCGGTAGAAGAGGCAGACGCGATAATTTTTGTCGTCGACGGGCGCGCAGGATTGACTTCAGCGGACGAAGATATAGGAAAAATGCTTCGCGGGACGGAAAAACCGATAATTGTAGCGGTAAATAAAATCGATAACGTGAATTTGGAGGGCGAACTTTACGAATTTTATAATTTGGGCTTAGGCGAGCCGATAGGAATTTCCGCGAGCAACGCGCTGAATTTGGGCGATTTACTCGACGCAGTTGTAAAAACTTTTCCGGAAAATAATTCTGAAGTGCGCGACGAGGACGAGATAAGAATTGCGGTTATCGGGCGACCGAACGTCGGCAAATCGTCGCTTGTGAACAAATTGCTGGGCGAAGAGCGCGTGATTGTCAGCGACGTGCCGGGGACGACGCGCGACGCCATTGACACGCATTTTTTCCTTGACGGCACGAAATTTACGCTGATAGACACGGCGGGCATGCGCAAGAAATCCAAAATTGATGAGCCGGTCGAACGTTACAGTGTGATTCGTTCGTTGCGGGCGATTGACCGCGCAGATGTTGTGCTGATGTTGATTGAGGCTCCCGCCGGCGTGACGGAGCAGGACAAAAAAATTGCGGGCTACGCGCACGATTCGGGCAAAGGTTGCGTTATCGTCGTGAATAAATGGGATATTTTTCCGAATAAACACGACCGTTCGACGAACAGATTTACTGACGAATTGCGCGAACGGCTGGGCTTTTTGCAGTACGCGCCAGTAGTTTACACGAGTGCTTTAACGGGGCAAAGGGTGGACAGAGTGATTGAGTTGGTTAAATTTGTCGCCGAACAGCAATCGATGCGGATACAAACGAGCATTTTGAACGAATTAATCCGCGATTCAGTGGCGATAAATCCGCCGCCGAGCAAAAAAGGGAAGTCCGCGAAAATATTTTTCGTCACGCAAGCAGATATTTGCCCGCCGAAATTTATAATCTTCGTCAACGAGCCGGAGCTTTTGCACTTTTCCTATCTGCGCTTCATAGAAAATCGGTTGCGCGAGAGTTTCGGCTTTGAAGGAACGCCGCTAAAATTTTTTCTGCGCAAACACAATCAGAAGGACGACGAACAATGACAAAATTTTTAATGTTTCAAGGGACGAGTTCGCACGTTGGCAAGAGCATATTGACAACCGCGCTGTGCAGAATTTTTTATCGGGAAGGGCGGCGCGTGGCTCCGTTCAAGGCGCAAAACATGGCGTTGAATTCGTTCGTGACGGCTGACGGCTTGGAAATGGGGCGGGCGCAAGTGGCTCAGGCGGAAGCGGCAGGTTTGGCACCGCGCGTGGAAATGAATCCCGTTTTGCTGAAACCAACCGGCAATCAAACTTCGCAAGTTATAATCAACGGGCGTGCGGTCGGAGTGATGAGCGCGGCGGCTTATCATCAAGGCTACTCGCTTAAAGCCTTCGACGCGGTCAAGGCGGCTCTGCAAAAACTTTCCGCCGAATTCGACACGATAATAATCGAGGGCGCGGGCTCCCCTGCCGAAGTCAATTTGAAGGCGAACGATATTGTCAACATGCGCGTCGCGAAATATTTAAATGCGCCAGTGATTTTGGTCGCGGACATTGACAGGGGCGGAGCGTTGGCGTCTTTGGTCGGAACTTTGGAACTTTTGGACGACGACGAGCGCGATTTGGTTAAGGGACTTGTGATAAATAAATTTCGCGGCGACGTGAATTTACTTTTGCCCGCCGTCGATTTTTTAGAGCGCAAAACTTCAAAGCCCGTGCTGGGCATCGTTTCGTTTATCGAAAAGCTCGGCATTGACGACGAAGACTCCGTTTCACTCGACGACAAAATTTCTTCGGGCGGCGAAATTTCAATCGCGGTTATAAGGCTCGGCAAACTCTCGAACTTCACGGACTTTGACAGCTTGGCGGGCGAGGCGGACGTTAATCTTTTCTACGCGACGGCTCCCGCCGAACTTGACGCGGCAGACGTGATTATTTTGCCGGGCAGTAAGAACACTTCGGAAGATTTATTGAGCTTGCGTGGAAATGGTTTTGCTGAAAAAATTTTGCAACGTGCGGCTCAGGGCGCGGCGATTGTTGGGATATGCGGCGGCTTCCAAATGCTCGGCGAAAAAATTTTTGACCCGCTAAAGACCGAATCGAATCACATTGAGCTTGACGGGCTGAAACTTTTGCCGATTGAAACGACTTTCTCCGCCGAAAAATTTACGCGGCAAGTCACGCTCCCCGAAATCGATTTTAATTTTTTGGGCAGTCGAATTGTCAGCGAAAATCTTGCCGGCTATGAAATTCACGCGGGCGAATCAAATTTGGGCGACAAAAAATTTATCGTCAACAAAAATGTTTTCGGCACCTACGTTCACGGCATTTTTGACAACGACGACTTCCGTCGAAAATTTTTAAACGCCGTCCGCCGCAAAAAAAATCTGCCGCCACTTGAATCGACGCGCAACGTTCAAGCGGAGAAGCAGAAAAATTACGACCGACTTGCCAACGTCGTCCGCGAAAGTTTGAACATGACCTTGCTGGAAAAAATCATGGCATAAAAAAAATCCTCCACTCGAACGGGCGGGGGATTTTTAATTTCAAACTTCAACGATAATGGGAAGAATCATTGGGCGGCGGCGGGTCTGTTCAAAGAGAAATTGCGCCAGCGCGTCGCGAATATTCAGCTTGATAGTCATCCAATCGAGAACTTGCTCGTCCCTGCAGCGTCGGAGAACGTGGAAAACGCGACTGCGGGCGTCGTCCATGAGTTGTTCGGATTCGCGGACGTAGACAAAGCCGCGCGAGACAATATCGGGACTGGAAACGATTCTGCCCGAAGCGCGATTCATTGTGACGACGACAATTAAAATTCCGTCTTGAGAAAGTTGGCGGCGGTCGCGCAGGACGATATTTCCCACGTCGCCGACGCCCAGCCCGTCGACCATAATCACGCCCGAATTGACATGACCGGCGATTTTGCCGCTGTCGCGCGTCAGTTCAATCACGGCTCCATTTTCGCCGACGAGAATATTTTCGCGGTTCATGCCCATTTCCTCAGCGATTTTGGCGTGCGCGAACAGGTGATGAAGTTCGCCGTGCACTGGCATAAAAAATTTCGGCTTGACAAGATTGTGAATCAAGCGCAATTCGTCGCGGGCGGCATGACCTGAAACGTGAATTCCTTCTTCGCGGCGGTGAACGACGTTTGCTCCGAGCCTTAAAAGGTTGTCGACGGTTTTTGCAACGAGTTTTTCATTGCCGGGGATTGGCGTGGCGGAAATGATAACGGTGTCGCCGGGGATAACGTCAACTTGACGGTGGTCGCTCATCGCCATGCGAGTGAGCGCGCTCATCGGCTCGCCCTGGCTACCCGTCGTGATGATTACGATTTTATTTGCAGGATAATTTCTGATGTCCTCAATGTCAATGATAGTTCCTTCGGGCGCGTGAAGGTAGCCGAGCTCAAGGGAAGTTGTGACGACGTTGACCATGGAGCGACCCAAAATCGCCACGCGCCGACGATAGCGGATTGCCGTATCAATCGCCTGCTGAATTCTGTGAACGTTGGAAGAAAAAGTTGCGACGATAATTCTGCCTGGCGCACTTTGGAAAACGCGATTGAACGCCACGCCGACGGTTTTTTCGCTGGGAGTGTGACCTTCCTTTTCCGCGTTCGTCGAATCAGCCATAAGCAAAAGCACGCCGCGTTGTCCCAAATCTGCGAAGCGGCGGAAGTCAGTCATTTTGCCGTCAATGGGCGTGTAGTCGAGTTTAAAGTCGCCGGTGTGAACAATCATGCCGACGGGAGTTTTAATCGACAAGCCGACAGAATCGGGGATTGAATGATTCACGCGGATAAAGCCGACGCTAAAACAGCCAATCATAACAATTTCGCCGCTGGAGACCGCGCGCAGATTTTTGCATTCGACGCCGTCCTCTTTAAGCCGCCCCGTTAAAATTCCGAGCGTGAGTTTCGTGCCGTAGACGGGCACGGTAAGTTTTTTCAAGATGTAAGGCAACGCGCCAATGTGGTCTTCGTGTCCGTGCGTTAGGATTATTGCCTTAAGACAGTTTTTATTTTCTATGACGTAGGAAATGTCGGGGATAACGAGGTCAATGCCGAGCATATCATTTTCGGGGAACATGAGCCCCGCGTCAATCATAATCATTTCGTCGCCGTAGCGGATAATCGTCATGTTCTTGCCGATTTCGCCCAGCCCGCCCAGCGGAATAATTTTTAGTTTGTTATCTCCTCTCTGGTCACTTCTCAAATAGAATCTCCTCCTTATGTTCAAAAATTTTCCGAACTCTCAACGCTTAGGGCATTTTATCAAATCGGCAAGGGCAATGCAATTTTAATTTTGTTTATGGTATAATTGATAACACAGCATATGGAAAGGAGAATTTTCATGTACGATAATCATATTTCATCCGGAAGATTTTTTCATTATCGCGACCTTTTGTCGAAAATTTATCAAGGCGAAGATACCGAAACGAATTTTGATGATTTGCAAGATAAAATTCAAAATGATTACGAAGCAGGCTTGCTATCTTCTTCGCAGTACGACAATTTATTTTCGCTTATTCAAGATGTCTGAGCACATTGATATTTAGCGGTATAAAAATTATAATCGGCTCGCAGAGGAGAGATTATGAGCAACTTCATTGAACTTGGAAAAAAAATTTACGACTTGAACAATCCGCGGGAGGCGCATCGTTTTGCAGTGTTCGTGGCGCGTTGCCTTCTGCACCCGCAACGCATGAGCCGCTTGGAAAAATTTTTCACGCAATCGGAATTGCTATCCAAAGTGGCGGAAGGTTATCCCTTTGTCTACGAACAGGCGACGCGGGCATTTTTTTATTACAAGTCTACGTTCGAGGAGCGGGCGCGGATTATCGAGGAGCACATGGAATTTTTATCCGCGCATTTCAACGAGGACTTC
>JAFPVP010000114.1 GCA_017412925.1 Selenomonadaceae bacterium | reverse complement strand
TTTACTGAAGATTATCCCGAACTCAGCCGCAAAATTCAAAATTACCTTCGCGAACGGTTTAATATGCCGATAATCCGCTGTTGCGTGGCGAATTACAGAGTTAAAGATTGTGATACGCGAGTTGCGGAGTGGTATCAGCCGGAATGGAGCAAAGTTAAGCATTACGAAAAATTTCCTGCTGGAAGTACGTTAATTTCGATTTGCCATAACTGTTCAGCGATTTATGAGGAAAGTCGTCCCGAAATTCAGCGCGAATCCATTTGGGAGTTCATTTTAGTCGATAAAAGCTTTAAATATCCGAATTTTGGCGGCGAAAAGGTCACGATTCAAGATTGTTGGCGGTCGAAGGAAAATTTTGCCGAACAAGAGGCAGTTCGCGAACTTTTGAGGCGAATGAACTTTAAAATCGTCGAAATGCCGGAAAATCACGCTGAAACTAAGTTTTGCGGGTATTCTTTATATCAGCCGCAACCGCCGCGCAATCCTAAACTCGCGCCGAAAAGATTTTTACACAGTGCGCAGGGATTATTCCGCGAACACACGCCGGAGCAAAAAAAATCGCTCATGCAAGAGCATTGCGCACAAATTCGGACGGAAAAAGTTGCTGCGTATTGTCATTATTGCGTTCGCGGGTTAAAATTGGGCGGCGCAAAAGTTTTTCACATGGCGCAACTTTTATTCGAGGAAGGTGAACAAAATTAATCTGCAGAAACTGACTTGCAAGGACAAATTGACGTTCGACAAATTTTTTAGCTCGCGCTACTGCGAAAATTCCGGCTACACGTTCACGAATTTTTTCATGTGGCGCAAAATGCATGATTATCGCTGGGCGGTGGAAGATGACGTACTTTATATTTTCTCCACGAACGACAAAAATTTTTCTGCATGGCAGCCGATTGGCGCACCCGACAAAATGCAGGACGCGATTACAAAAATTTTGCGCGTGGCGGAGGAAAATCGCGGCGACAAGGAGTTTAAGTTCGTCGTAGTTGAAAAAATTTTCGCTGACGAGCTGGAAAAATATCCGGACGCGAAATTTAACATCACAGCCGAGCGCGACCGTTTCGATTATGTCTATCTTGCGCAGGATTTGATAAATTTGAGCGGCAGGAAGTTTCACAGGAAGAAAAATCATCTTAATGCGTTCAAAAAGGAATATCCTGACGCCGTTTATCTGCCGATAACGCAAGAAATTATTCCGAAGTGCCGCGCCGAGCTAAATATTTGGTATGAAGCTCACAAGCGCATAAATCCCGACAATCCGTTCATTTGCTACGAGCAAGCGGCGATTCACGAAATTTTTGACCACTTCGATGCGTTCAAAATTAAGGGCGGCGCGATTTTAATCAATGATAAAGTTGCGGCGTTCACGTTCGGCGAGAAATTGAACTCTGACACGGCAGTTATCCACGTCGAGAAGGCGGATTCAAATATTCGCGGGATTTACACGGCGATAAATCAAAGTTTCGTCGAGAACGAGTGGTGGGACATGATTTACATAAACCGCGAAGAGGATATGGGCGTTGAGGGCTTGCGCAAGGCTAAAGAATCGTATCGCCCGATTAAAATGATTGAAAAGTTCAACGCGACGTTGGCATAAAAAAATTGAGCCGCCCCGAAATTGGAATGGCTCAGAGTTTATACGAAGTCCGTCTCCAAAAAGAGGAGTCGGGCTTTTTTTGTGCGGATTATGAAGCTTAGCCGCTTAGCGAGAAATTAATTTCGTTGACGCCGTCGGTGTATTTATGGGAATAATTTTTTGCGAGATTATACAAAATTGCCGCGCCGAGATTTTCTTCGTCGAGTTCGTCCAAATCTTTGTCAAGCGGATTATACTCCTTGCCCGCGCAGGAAAATTTTATCGCGACGCTGTTATCCGCCTCGGCGTAAGTAATATCGAGCGAAATTTTCACGTCATCGCCGCAGGCATTGTCAAGCATTGCGTAAATCAATTCTTCGCAACAGAGTTGGATGCGATTAATTTTGCGCGGCAAAAGCCCGTATTTTTCCGCGAAAGTTTGAATGCCGCCTTGCAACTCCATTAAATCAAAGGCGCGTTCGGTGATTTCGTAGGAAAAATATTTTTGCTTGTGGATAAAGGCGACAGTCTTGGGGCGTTTGGGCGCGTCGAAAATTTCAGCGGGCGTGCCCTGTTCGTAAATCACGCCGTCCGCGAAAAATAAAATTTTAGTGGCGACTTCGCGGGCAAAATTCATCTCGTGCGTCACGATAATCATCGTTAAATCTTGCTTGGCGAGCATACGGATAACCGCCAGCACTTCGCCGACCATAGTCGGGTCAAGCGCGCTGGTTGGTTCGTCAAACAGAATAACTTTGGGATTCATCATCAGGCTACGACAAATTGCGATACGTTGTTGTTGACCGCCGGATAAAAATTCGGGATAAGCGTCCGCCTTTGTAGTCAAGCCGACCTGCGCCAGCAAACGCATTGCCTTTTCGCGAGCCTCTTCCGCCGTCATGCCCAAAAGTTTTATCGGCGCGACGGTCAAATTTTCCATAACGTTCATGTGCGTGAACAGATTAAATTTCTGCCAGACCATGCCCATTTTGCGGCGGATTAAATCGATGTTGACGTTGGGCGCGGTTAGTTCCTCTCCGTCGATAAAAATTTGTCCCGCGTTCGGAGTCTCTAAAAGTTCCAGACAGCGCAGGAAGACACTTTTGCCGCAACCGGAGCCGCCGATTATCGCAAGTCGTTCGCCTTCTTCAACCGTCAAATCTATGCCGCGCAGGACTTCCAGCTCGCCGAAATTTTTTTTCAAACCATGAACTTCAATAATGCTCATCAATAGCCTCCAATAAAATTTTTACAGAATAAGAACGCGGCGATAACGCTAAAAATATTTAAATGATTAATCGCGCCCGCTGTTTGGCTACTTTTTAAAAGTAACCTCATTACTATCCTCCGATAAAGTTAATTCTTCTCGAAAATTTTTTGCAAATCGTCGAAGGGCAACGTTCCCAAATGCGCCAGCTTATTGCGCACTTCCCGATACATTTCCAAATCGTCAGCGTCGTTTTCGTTGATAAGCCACCGTCGCTGATTGAACTGCCCGTAAAGCTGCCCGATTTCCACTTCTTCGGGCACGGAATAAAACGGCGGCGTGTTCTTAACTTGCTCCTCGTACTGCTTGATAAAGTTGCGGCGGAAAGTTTCGACGAGCGGGAAAATTAATTTTAACTGCGTCATCCAAATCGCTTGCTCGATGTCGTCGGTGCTTTTCCCCGAAGTGAATTTTCCTTCCCACAAAATGTCATCAAAAACTTCGCCGGGATTTTTAAGGAAAATTTCGCTCCGGTCAATGCACTCCGCGCCGAATTCCACGTCGCCTTCCGTCAATGCGGAAACAAGTTCGGCGAGATATTGCTTCATCAAGTGATTCTCGTTGCCGAAATCCGCCGCCGCAAAAATATTGAACGCAAAGCTGTCGTAGTCGCTGATTTCGTCCGCGTAGGAAAGAATTTCGACGCCCGCCGCCTTGCCGATAAAATTTTCCGCCTCCAGAAGGAAGACGCCGCCGCGTTTGCCGTTCAAAAATTTTTGATAATCGGCAATGAACGTGAGCCATCTTTCGACCTGCGCGGGCTCGGCGTTGCGAATCCAAATGCAGCTGTCGTTTAGGGCGATTCCCTTGCTCTCCGCCAAAAATTTCGCGTAGGCCTTCTTGCTGTAGGGGCGGAAGCCTTCTTTGTTCGCGCAAAATTCTTTTAGAACGTATTCTTGCGGCTCGTCGGAAATATTTTCCGCGTCGATAATGTTAATGCTTTGCGTGCCCTTGCTCAACAATTTTTCCAGAACGTCGCGCATTGTCCCGAACCACGGCACACGTACCGGCAAGCTCAACACGACGCTTTTGCCGCCCGATAATTTTTCTGCCGCGTTGAGCAAAAATCTGCGCGGTCCGTTTAAATCTTCCCACCAAATTTTTCCGAACAGATCCGAGCGATTATTCATGTGCCGCCTCCATCAACTTGAGGAGCGCGTCTTCGACTTCGTTCAAGGTGCCCACTATCCGCAAAATTCTATGCCGCGAAAATAAATATTTAGTCTCGTCGGTCTTGCGCAAAATGTTCAGCTCGCAAAGTTCCTCCATGAGCGCGCCGACTTTTTCAGGCGAATTCGGCAGGAACGGCTCTTTAATCAGCCCGAAACTCTCCGCCGCCGTCAAAATTTCTTTGGGCGAATAGCCTTCGACGTTGTTTTGATTGTAGTAGAGGTGCGCCAGCAAATTCGCGATGACGTAATAATATTTGTCCTCGCCCAGGCGCAACGTGATTTCAATTTTAGTTTTGATGTCCTTTGTGAATTCCTTATCGGCAAGGATTTTTTTAATGTGCTCTTCGCTTATCCGATAAATCGGCGTGTCAGCGTCGTAGCCCGCATAACTCGGCTCGAATAACGCCCTAACCAATTTCTCGCAGTAAAGTTGAATCAAGCTGGGGAAATAATTCGCCGTCTCCAAAATCGTCAGAATCAGCGAATCTTTTTGCGTGTCGGGGAAGTACAAGCCAAGGTAGCGTAAAGGCACTTCCAAAAGTTTTCGCGCGTCCTCGACGTTGAACGGCTTAATCGTCAGCGATTTGAGCGTCGGGAGAATGCTGTTGTTGCTGAAAGTTTTTTCGCGCTCGAAACGGATAATGTTGCGCAAGCCCGCGATTACGAATTTGAAGCGGCTGCCGTCGTAATCTTCCTGCTGAATTTTCGCCAGCGCGACAATCGGTGCGTAATTATTTTCCGCGCAGGATTCGATAAATTTGTCCGCCTCGTCAAGCATGAGCAGGAAGTAGGGAATTTTCGTCGGCGCGTCGCTCGCCAAACGGTTTCTTATGGCGCGGGTGAGTTCTTCCCAATCGTCCGTCTCGAAAGCTTCGGCGAAGAAATTTTTATCGCTGAGTTCGCGGCTGGTCAGCAACGCCGCCTCCCGATAATTTTTGTCGTCAATGTCAATAAAAATCGCGCGTTCGTTGTTGTTGCCGTCGATTTTCCTGCACGCCATTTTGAGTAGCGCGGATTTTCCGAGTTGTCGACCGCCGCAGACGATATTAACTCCGCCGTGATTCGTGACTTCGTTAATTTCGTTTTCTCGCCCGATGAACATTTCCGGCGGCAGAGGAATTCGCGGCGACCAGATGTAAGGTTGACAGCGAGCGAACGGCATGATAAGCGACATTAGCGTATCGGTGATTCGTTTCGTGCCCAGTTGCGCCGCGCAGTTTTTGAGCAGATACATTATCGCGACCCTGTCGACGACTGCGAAAACTTTTGTCAAACTTTTTTCCAGCTTAATTTCTTTGGCAAGTCGGCGGCGCGTCGGCAAGTCCAGCGCGTAATCCAAAAATACCAGCGTGTGATTTGAATTGCCCAGCTCTTTGAATTTCTCGACCAAATTTTTCTCGTCGAATTTCCCGAACAGGCACGACACGTTGAAGCCGCCAATTTCCGCGTCCGAGCCGAACGCCGCTATCGGGTGGCTGTATTTCTGTCCCGTGCCGAAAATTTTCACGTGGAAGTTTACGGTGTTGGCACTGAGCAGGAAAAGTTTCTGCACGCTCTCGACGCTGAAACCGAGCAACTCCAGCAACGTCTTAATTTTTTCCTCGCCGACGGGATTTGTTATCCAATTCTTAACGAGCTTGCTTTTGGCGTTGGAAATTTTATCGCGCACAAAAATTTTCTTCCCAATCAAATTCTCCAGCGAGTCGCCGCTGTCCTTGACTTTGTTGTAGCAATCGCTGTACTCCTCCGCGTCGATAAAACGGGCAAGCGGCGTCTCCTCGGCGTCGTCGAATTTTTTGTAGAGTTCGCCGCGATTGAGCTTGAAAATTAAACCTTGCGCCGCCGTGAAGTTCCGCGCCGCGATTATCTTTTCAATCTCCGTAACGCTGTCGGCAAGCTCCGCCGCGTTAAAATTATCCGCAACTTTTTTGTAATTCTCCGCCGCCGCCGATAAATCAGCCTTGAGAGCTTCGGCGCGTTGGGCGGTGTTGTCCTCGATGACGTCCTCCCAATATTTTTTCACGCGGAAGAACACGCCAAAATTTTTGCTAGCCTCGGCGTACTTGTAACAATTTTCGACGAGCTGAAGAATTTTCTCCTTCTCGCCTTCGGGCAGCGTGTCGAATTGTCCATAACTCTGCGCCAGCTCCAGCCCGCCGATAAAATTTTCAAGACTGCGCGGGGCGTCCTTGGCGGCACTGTTCACGCACTTTGCCACGTCGTATTCTTTTTGCTCAATGAACGACGCGCCGTTGATGTCTTTAAGATAATCGTCAATCAGTTGCGCGGAGCCGAAATCGTCGCCGCCCGCCTCAAAAATCTGTTCGATACGCGCTTCAAAGCTCGGCAACTCCTGCGCGGCGTGCTTTTTAATTTGTTCGGCGATACCGTCCGGCTTGCCGTCGGAAATGTTCAGCTCAAAGTTCGGCAGATAATTTTCGTCAAGGACAACTTTGTCGCCGCATAAAAATTCCGCGTAAAAATATTTGTGCTCAATCCGATTGTAGGAGCCGTCAAGCCGCGCAGAAAGTTCTTCCAGAGTTTTGGCAACGACAACCGCGCCCGCGTCCGCCGCCAAATTTTTTTGCGCCTGCTGAACGTTATCCAAAAGCCGCGCACGAATTTTTTTGTATTCCAAAGTGCCGCTGTCGTCGCCGCCCGCACACAGAATTTCCGCGCAATTCACCCACGCGCACATAATTTCGACGGCGCGTTCCATGTTCTTGGTTATGTTGTTGCGGAGCCGGCTGATAAGTTTGCCGGGATTTTTCTTGTTGCAAGCCTTCTCCCATTTGTCGTCGATAAATTGGTTGAGCTTTTCGTCGTCGATGTTAAACCGCTCGAAGGTCGCGTTTTCCTTGATAAAAGTTTCCGCCAAAAAATCTTTGACAAAGTTTAGCGTGTCCGTCGAACGCGCCTCAGTCTTGTCCTTTATCGCGCTGAAAATTTGCGCCAAATCTCCGTTGCGCGAAAAAATATCCCGCTCCATGCGAATAAAAGTTTCGTTGTCGGCGCGGTCAGTCAATTTCCCCTCAAAGTAGCGCGTGTAATAATCTTCGGCGTCGCGGATAACTTTGGCGAGATTTTCCTCGGCGGCAAGTCTGTCCTTCGTGCGGTAGTCGGCGAAAAGGTCGACGCCCTTCTTTTGCTCCGTCTTGAAAGTTTTCAGTTCGTCAATCAGCTGAGACAAGGCGGCATTCGACTTGACAAGCCCAAAACTTTTCGTCAGCGCGTTCAGGGCAGGGACGCCGTAATCGACGCCAAAATCATTGTAAAAAAGCGTGCGAACGGCGGCGGCAGTCAGCAAAGCCTCATTGAATGCGTCGTCGTCCTGCAATGCCAAAATGCTCACGGCGTCGGCACTGTAGCCCTCGTTCAAAAGCGGGTCGTCAAGCGCAAAGGCAAGCTGGCGATAAAGCGGCTCCGCCTCCTTGAGCTCCAAACTCCGCGCCTTAAGATAAGCCGCCGCGCAGTAAAATTTTTTGTCAAGGAGCATGTCCTTCACGTCGCCCAAAATTTTTTCCTTGACAGTCGCGTCGATTGGCGGTGCCTCGGATTTTTGAACGGTGGGGACTTCCTCGAATTCTTCGGGCTTGTCGTCAGGAGTTTTATCGGGTTCGGGTTCATCATCGGGCGGCGTCGGAGTGCCCCAAATATCGTACGTAATGACTACTTCCATCGTGTCACTGCGATAAAAGTCTACCTCGTCGAAGTCGTAAAGGTAGCAGGCAGCGTCTTTCGGGAATTCGTCCGCCAAAATTTCCTTCAGCGCGTCGAAAACTTTTTTGGCATGCTGAACGTTGATGCCTACGACGAAGATGCGATCAATTTTCTTTTCCCGCTTCAGACAATTCCGGAGCCGCTTCAAAAATTTTTCGCAGTTGTCCGTTGTCTCCCAAAAACAGCCCAGCCACAAATCGCGCTCGTCGTTGTTGCCAAAAGTTGCTCGAAACGCTTGCCGCGAAAAATCCAAATCGTAAAAATGATTTTTCTGCTCCATCTCGATGTTGTAAAGGAAAAAGTACGCCGCCCGCGCCAAAATATATTTTGCATTTTCAGCAAGGAACGCGACATTTTCCATTTCGGATTTGGCACCGTGCTTGGCGTTGATAAATTTTCTGCCGCCGTCAGTTCGCGCGAAGTCAACAAAATTTTTCGTCAGACCGTAGAAGTAGCCGTAGCCCTGGAAAGAATATTTCTGAATGTAGCCCCTGTTAAACAACGGCTGCGCGATACTCTCCATCATTTCCTTGGACATTTTTTTAGGGCAGAAGGCAGGCCAGGAAAGCATACTGTTCGCCGCAATGTAGCTCAAAATCGGCTTGAACATTTCGGGGTTTTTGAAGTCGCGCTTAAAACGGCTCGCGGAAAATTCTTTGTTGCGCTCGTTTTTCTCCACGCTGAAAATCTTTTCCCACGGGACAAAATCCTCTTGCGTCAACAGTGCGCCCTTGTCAGTGAGAATTTTTGCAAAGTCCCTTTGTTCGGGCGGCGGCGGTTCGACGATTTTTTTCTTACGAGACCACGTCCGCGCAGGTTTTTGTGCGGCGAATTCTTCGGGCGTCAACAAATTCAATTCGCCGCCGAAAAGTCCGCGCCCAATGAAGTCGTCGCCAAAAAGTTCGCTAAGCTCTTTGCCCACCGAAAATTTTTTTGCGAAATCTTTTTCCGCCGTGGCGTTTATAAATTTTGCGTAGGGTTCAAGGGCGGCTCTCAACTTTTCATTCTGCCGTTTCCGCGCCAATAATTTTTTCAGCTTAGCTTGATGTTCGTGGAGAATTTTTCTAAGGTCGGGAGCCTTGGCGACGAACAGCAAAAATTTTTCCGCCTGCCCGAAAATACTTTCCTCGCGAATTCTTGTCTCCGCCACGTCCAAAATTATTTCCAGCTCGGAAAAAGTTGGCGGCTTGTCGGTGCCAAAAAGTTCGTAGTAAAGCATGGTGCACTTGTTCGCGCCGTTAATCCAGTCGTTAAAATTTTTGTTTGAGCCGTCCACCAAGTCAGGCTCCGGAAATTTTTCCCCGTCGATAAAAGCTTCAAGCTCAGTGAAAGTCGCCTTGAGTGTCGTGCCCGCCAAGCGCAAGTCGTTTAGCGTGGCGCGAAGTTCGTTAATTATTTTCAATTTATCCATGGGAATTTATCCTCCGAGATAAGCCTTGCGAATGTCCTCGCTGGCGGCAAGTTCCTTGGCGTCGCCGCTGATTGTGATTCGCCCCGTCTCCAAAACGTAAGCGCGGCTTGCAACCGATAACGCCATGTTCGCGTTCTGTTCGACGAGCAAAATTGTTGTGCCCGTTTTGTTTATGTCGACGATGATATTAAAAATTTCGCGAATCAGAAGCGGCGCAAGTCCCATGCTCGGTTCGTCGAGGAGCAAAAGTCTTGGGCGGCTCATCAGCGCGCGCCCCATTGCCAACATCTGCTGCTCGCCGCCTGATAAAGTTCCTGCTAGCTGCGCTTTTCTTTCCTCCAGCCGCGGGAAACGCCCAAAAACCATTTTAAAATCGTTTTGAATTTCGTCCTTGTCCGTGCGCGTGAAGGCTCCCAGCTCCAAATTTTCCAGCACCGTCATTTCCGCGAAAATTCGCCGACCTTCTGGCACTTGCGAAATCCCTTCACGAACGATTTTGTGCGCCGGCATTCCCGCGATATTTTTGTTGAGGAAATTTATTTCGCCGGTCTTTGGCTTGAGCAGTCCCGAAATTGTCCGTAGCGTCGTCGACTTGCCCGCGCCGTTCGCACCTATCAGCGTGACAATCTCGCTCTCTTCAACCGAAAGACTTATGCCTTTTATCGCGTGAATCGCGCCATAGTAAACGTTGATGTCCTTAACTTCAAGCATTGCCATAAGCAAACCTCCTATCTGTCGTGCATAGAAATAAATCTTTCCACGTCGTTGAAATATTTAAGATTATCGCAGATTTTATCAAGGCTCCAATCCCACCATTTGATACGCAACATGGCATTGATAACATATGGCGGGAAACGCGGTTTAATAATCTGCGCGGGATTACCGCCGACGATTGCATAGGGCGGAACGTTTTTAACTACAACACTATTTGTCGCAATGACCGCGCCGTCTCCGATAATCAAGGGTTTTTCGGGATTATTAGATTTTAAATGACAACCGCGACCAATCCAAACGTCCGAGCCGATTATAATTTTGCAAGGCTTTTCTTGCTGGAAAAGTTCTTCCGGACAATCGCAATCAATAGAGGAGACTGGCATTGTGCTCACGTTTCGATAATTATGGGAGTAATTTTCGCTCAATGCAAAAGTCGCGTTCGCGCCGATGGAAGAATATTTACCGACGGAAATCAAACCTTTGCCGATTATTGTACCGCCAGGATTAATGTAACTTTTTTTATCAAAAATAAGTACGGTATCTTTATTTTTGAAGCCGTAAATCTGCGGATAAATCGTATAGGAGTTGGCGCAGAATGATTTGGCTTCAAGAATTCCGTAAGCAATCTTCTCCTCCAGCAAGCGCGGAAAATTCAAATAGGGGACTTTAAAAACACGCCCGTCAATGATGTGGTCGCGAGAAACTCCCGTGCTTTCAAGAAATTTCATGCGCTCATAAAAATTGCGCTTGGAAGAAATTATCGCGAGGTCAAAATTAATCTCCTCCTCCGGTTTACTGGTGACATCGAATAAATTAACCTTACCGTTCTCGATAACGGCATAGCCAACGATTTCCAAATGACCGCGTTGAATTTCCTGCTCGTAAAAAGGACGAAGTGCCTTGAACAAATCATCTGTGCCGAAAAGTAAAGTTTTGTATGCCATTAAAATTACTCCTTATAGAATTCAAACGTTACTGGGAATTGGTGCTTGCGTTGAGCGTCGCGGCAATAGCGGCTGTAAATGCGGGAAATTTTTTTCTTGTCGACTTTGGAATAATCGCCGAGAATTTTTATGTGCGCTTCGACGGGAAATTTTTTCATCGTGTCGAGTTCGCCGAGCCGCTCCTCTATGCAATTCTGCGTTGATAGAGGAAAGCTCTTGCCGTGGAGAATTTTAAAAACTTCGCGGACGTTTTGCGTTTTCGGATTAAATTCGCAGCTCATGGAAAGGTTGCCCTCGCCCGCCATGTACATGCGCCCGAAGCCGTTCGCGTCCACGCCTTGCGTTAAAAGTGAAGTCCGCGTTCCGTTCTCGTCAATCATAAAAATTTTCGCCTTGGCAATTTCCGCGTGCCAATCTTTAGCGGGCGTGACGTAAGAATCAAAGTCGACCTCGATTGTCTCGCCGGTCTGCGTGTAGGGAAATTGAGCCGCCTCGCGGTTGGCGTCGCCGATTCTCAACGCCGCAATGACAGCCGCACTCCGAGCTAAAGTTTCGCGGTTAAATTTGTAAACTTCGACGCCCTTTTTATTTTTGTAAGTGTCGCCGTTCGTCCAAGTCGATTTGTCGAAGAAAATCTGCGCGGCGGGGAATTTTTGATTGTAAAGCGCGACGGCTTCGTCAATGCGGTTAAAACAATCCGTCCATTGCTCGTGGCTAGTTAGGTCGCGAACGCCCGAACAACTTTTGCTGTGCCCCATGCAGTCAAGCGCAACTGCGTCGACGTTGACACCCATAGCCGCAATAGCCGCGCGGTTTTCCAGTACGTGAATCGCAGAGTTCAGCGAATGATCTTTGCGCAAGGCGTTGCCGTCGGTGTAAGTTTTGAACGCGCCGCCGTCCATGCCGGTATCGTGCATGAACGCCGCAATCTCCAGCTCGCGCCTGTCAATCGACGAATACCACACGTTGCCGAAATTCGTCGCGTCGATTGCGTCAGCCGCCTCCAAAGATTTTATCGCAACCAATGCCGCGTGGTGTGTGCCGTGGTCGCTGTAAGTTCTAAGCTCCACGTATTGCTTGGCGATTTCCTTGGCGTTGGCGTAATATTTCGCCGAAAGATTTTTTACCGCGTCGAGTTCCGCCGCCGAAACGACTTGCGCGAACAAAAATGTTAAGACGAGCAACCACGCGGCGAAAATTTTCCTAAACATAAATTCAGCTCCTGTCGTGCAAAGCTATAAATTTTTCAATGTCGTTAAAGTATTTGAAGTTGTCATGAATCTTATCGAGGCTCCAATCCCACCATTTGATACGCAATAAAGCTTCGATAACGTGCGGCGGAAAACGGTACTTGATAATTTGCGCGGGGTTGCCGCCAACGATTGCATAGGGCGGAACATTTTTAACAACCACGCTGTCCGAGGCGACGACCGCGCCGTCCCCGATAACGAGCGGTTTGTTTGGATTAGAACACTTTAAAAAACAGCCGCGACCAATCCAAACATCATTGCCGATAAAAATTTTGCATTGTTCTTGAGACGGATAAAATTTGGCAGGTGAACTCCATTCTAGTTGCTCAAGCGGAGCCGTGGTCAGTAATCTGTGGCTGTGATTGCCATTAAGTCCCATCTCAAAAATTATGTTCCACGAAACAGAAGAATATTGTCCAATAGAAACTAAACCGCCGCCGTCATTCGTAAATCTTGAAATAGCTGATTTCCTATCTAATACGAAAACCGAGCCACCAATAAAATAAATTCTTTTGTAAATTGAAGTATTCAACCGCACAGGCAATTCAGTCACAACACCATAGGCGACACCTTCTTTGAGAAAGCGCGGAAAATCCAAGTTCGGCACTTTAAAAACTCGCCCGTCGATAATTCGGTTGCGAGGGACTCTTTGCGCCTCCAACATTTTCATGCGCTGATAAAAATTTCTGTTTGTGGAAGTTATTACAAGTTCAAAATTACCCCCCCCCCCGGTCTACCTGCCGCGTCAACGAGATTAATTTTCCCGTTTTCAATTATGGCATAACCAACGATTTCCAAATTACCACGCTGAACTTCGCGGTCGTAAAAGGGTTTAAGTTCATTAAACAAATCGTCCGTGCCGAAGATTAAAGTTTTGTACGCCATCAGTTAATCGCCTCCGCTCCAAGATATGCGCGAATGACTTCGGGGTTGTTCTGAATTTCGGCGGGCGTTCCGTCAGCGATAATCATGCCGTATTCGAGGACGTAAATCCGCTCGCAAATGCCCATGACCAAGCTCATGTCGTGTTCGATTAAAAGGACAGTCAAACCGAATTGCTTACGAATCCAGCGAATCATTTCCATAAGCTCCTGCGTCTCTTGAGGATTCATGCCGGCGGCGGGCTCGTCGAGGAGTAAAAGTTTGGGCTTGGCGGCAAGGGCGCGGGCAATCTCCAATCTGCGCTGTGCACCGTAGGGAAGATTTTTCGCGACCTCGTGAGCGTGCCCGTCGAGTTTAAAAATTTTCAGCAGGTTAAGCGCGTCGTCCTCGATAGATTTTTCCTCGCCGAAGTAGCGACCCATGCGCAGGACAGTTTCAATCAGCCCGTACTTAACGTGGCAGTGGTAAGCGATTTTTACGTTGTCAAGGACGCTCAGCTCGCTGAAGAGGCGAATATTTTGGAAGGTTCGGGCGATTCCGCGTTGAGTAATTTCGTAAGGCTTGAGTCCGACGAGCGACTTGCCGTCAAAAGTAATTTCGCCGGTCGTGGGCTTGTACACGCCTGTTATCAAGTTAAAAGCCGTCGTTTTGCCCGCGCCGTTCGGTCCGATTAGCCCGATAAGTTCGCCCTGGTCAATGTAAACGTTGAAGTCCGAAACAGCCTTCAGCCCGCCGAAAACTTCCGACACGTCGACGGTTTCAAGCAAATGTTTTTCAGCCATAAAAAAATCCTTTCCGTAAAAATTTTTATCTGCTTTAAAAATTATGAGGCTAGCAATGCGCAGCGTTGGTATATAAACGCGGCGACCCGCTTTATAAGCGGGGGAACAGTAAGGTCGCGGCGATACATTTCATTTCCGATTAGCCGCCCGCGACCGCTGTTTGGTTACTTTTTAAAAGTAACCCTACTTTGCGCCCGAAACTTTATCTAGGAATTTTTTAACCGGTCCAACGTTCGTTATCTCCATGTAGCCGAACAAACCTTGCGGGCGATAGAACATCATCAAAATCAATGCCAGCGCGTAGATAATCATGCGCACTTCAGGGAAGGACGCCAACGCCGCCGATATGAACGTCACGACGAACGCGCCCGCGATTGAGCCGGTGATTGAGCCCATGCCGCCCATGACGACCATTATCAGATAGTTGAACGACGACAGGAACGTAAACGACGTCGGGCTGATTAAATAGAATTGGTGCGCGAACAAGCCGCCCGCCACGCCCGCGAACGCCGCGCCAATTGTGAACGCCATGACTTTGTATTTTGTCGTATTGACGCCCATTGCCTCCGCTGCGATTTCGTTTTCTCGAATGGCAATGCAAGCCCGCCCGTGCGAGGAGTTCACGAAATTTTTTATAAAGAAGAGCGTCACGAGCATGACGAAGAAAACCCACGTAAAGTTCGTTAGGTGAGGAATGCCCTTGAAGCCCGCCGCGCCGCCGACGTAGTCAATATTCATGATGACGATACGGATAATTTCACCAAGCCCCAACGTCGCGATAGCCAAATAGTCGCCGCGCAGTCTAAGTGTCGGCAGTCCGATTAAAAAACCCAGAAAGCCCGCCGCGATTGCTCCGAGAATCAGCGCGACGATTAGCGGCAAACCAAATTTGACCGTCGCCACAACTCCAACGTAAGCTCCGACCGCCATAAAGCCCGCGTGCCCCAGTGAAAATTGCCCCGTGTAGCCGTTGATTAAATTCAGGCTCGCCGACATGATTACGTTGACGCAAATTAAAATTATGTTCAGCTCCCAAAACGAGCCGATAATTTTTGTGCTGATCATCGTCTGCAACGCGCCGTAGAGCACCAGCCCGAAGACCAGCATCACCAAATCTCTTTTCCTTGCTGAGTTCATATCGTCACACCTTTTCGTTCGTGTTCTTGCCAAAAAGTCCGCTCGGTTTAATCAGCAAAACCAAAATCAAAATCGCAAACGCTGCCGCGTCTCTGAACGTCGACGACAAAAAGCCCGCGACCAATGCCTCGACAACGCCCAAGACAATTCCGCCGACGACCGCGCCCGGCAAAATTCCGATACCTCCGAGCACCGCCGCCACGAATGCTTTCAAGCCCGGCATGATTCCCATTAGCGGGTCAATCGTGTTGTAGTAGACGCCGACCAAGACGCCCGCCGCCGCCGCCAGTGCCGAACCTATGCAGAACGTCATAGAGATAACTTTATCCGAATCGACGCCCATGAGCTGTGCTGTTTCCGTGTCGAAACTCGCCGCGCGCATTGCCTTTCCCAATTTTGTCTTCTGCACGATGTAAGTCAGCACCGCCATTAAAATTATCGTTATGCTTAAGATTAAAAGCTGTTGCCCGTTGATGATGAAGCCCGCCACGTTGAAGGAAATGTTCGGCATGACTTCAGGGAAAGTGCGCGGCGTCGGCGTGACAAAATACATGCTCGTGTACTCAAGGAAGAACGAGACGCCGATTGCTGTTATCAGCAGAGAAATTCGCGGCGCGTGTCGCAGCGGCTTATAGGCAATTCGTTCGACGAGCATTCCGAGCACCGCCGTCAACGCCATGGAAATTAACAGCGCGGGCAGAATTGGCAAGTTGCCAATCGTGACCGCCGCGAAGCCGATATATGCGCCGACCATGTAAACGTCGCCGTGCGCGAAATTTATCAACTTTATTATGCCGTAAATCATCGTGTAGCCCAGGGCAATCAGCGCGTAGATACTGCCCAGACT
>JAFPVP010000113.1 GCA_017412925.1 Selenomonadaceae bacterium | reverse complement strand
CTCCATTAACAGCGAACTGACTGACGACGAAATCACCGCGATAACCAGCAACACTTATTAAATCGTCGGCGAAGTCAAATACAATCAAGTCGCTAAGCAGGTGACGGATCAAGTTATTCTCGTCATGTGGGAGGCGACGGTCGATGTTAAAGTCGACGACAGCGAGATTAAAAATTGGTACAAGCGCGATTCGGACGAACGCTCTAAGCTGATTACCCAGACCCGCGAGACGAACGAAGCCGCCGCCGAGAACGAACGCAAGGTTGAAGATCTGCGCAAACGTGCCAACACCGTCACCGACGACGCCGGACGCGCTCAACTCAAAAAAGATTTCGAGCAGGTCGACAACGAATTTTTATCCAATCAAAAAGTCGAGGAAGGCACGCGGCTAGCTTATCAAGGTCAGTACGACGAGGCGATTAAACTTTACACCGAGGCGATTGAACTTAACCCGAACAACATTGCTGCTTATTATGCTAGAGCTGGCACTTACCATGCGCTTTCTATTCGAAACGAAAACGACGCTAAGAAATTCCGTACATTGGCAATTAACGACTTAAACAAAGCAATTGAAATCAAGCCCGACTATTCGGATGCGTATGGTTATCGCGGTATGATCTATTACTTTGCGAAGGATTACACTAAGGCAATAAATGATTTTAACCGTGCCATCGAAATTGACCCGACCAATGCACAGAATTACATTTATCGTTCGCTTTATTATACGCAAGTCTTAAAGGACAACAATCGCGCTCTGGCAGATTTGAACAAAGCCATTGAACTTGAACCGAATAACGCGCATTGTTATATTAATCGCGCCACGTTTTACGAATTAGATTTAAAAAATTACGGGCGGGCAATCGACGACTTTAACAAGGCTATCGAACTTGAGCCGAACAATCCCTATGCTTATGCAGCGCGTGCTCGTTTTTATAGTTCGCCATTAATAGATTCAGCTTTGAGAGACTACAGCCGAGCAGCCGAAGATTATTCGCGGGCGATTGAACTTCAAGAGCAACCCGCAATGGTTGCAATGAATTATTACAACCGCGGCGAATGCTATAGAGCGTTGAAAATCTACGACAAAGCGATTGACGACTACACGCAAGCTATCGAACTCGGCACTGATAACGCTGTTGTGCAAACCCTGTTGAAATATATTTATCACAATCGCGGCAAATGCTACGAAAAGCTCGGCGACACGGCAAAGGCAAAAGCTGACTTCGACAAAGCAAAAGCCTTGGGCTACAATTTATAAAAAATAATTTCGGCGGCGGGCGACAGAAATATTTTTCTTGTCACTAGCCGCTTTTTTGGTGTAAAATGCGCGGAGTAAATTGGCAGTTTGTAAGGGAGTGATTTCATGAGCGGCGACGAGACAAAAACCGTCAGCGACGAAACCAGAATGTTCAGCTTCGGCGTCGAGGAGAATCGTGCGCAAAAAGTCATAAAGAACGCCTACAAGGCAATGACCGAGAAGGGCTATAACCCTGTGCATCAGCTGGTCGGCTATCTTTTGAGCGGCGACCCTGCCTACGTGACGAGCTATCTTGAGGCGCGCAGCATGATTCGCAAGGTCGAGCGCGACGAACTTTTGGAGGAGCTCGTGCGCAGTTATCTTGAACGATTGGAGGGCAAGACGTGAGGGCTTTGGCTCTTGACATAGGCGATAAGACAATCGGCGTGGCGGCGAGTGATTTACTCGGCTTGACGGCGCAGGGCGTCGAGACAATCCGGCGCACGTCGAACAAAGACGACTTGAAACGGCTCGGCGAACTCGTGAAAAATTTCGAGGCGACGACTTTTGTCATCGGCTTGCCGAAAAACATGGACGGCACCGAGGGCGCACGTTGCGAGCTGGTAAGAAAATTCGCGGCGAAAATTTCTGCGGCACTTCCTGAAGTCAAACAAATTTTTTGGGACGAACGGCTGAGCACCGTCGCCGCAGAAAAAAATTTAATCGCGGCTGATTTGAGCCGCAGGAAGCGCAAGAAAGTTATAGATAAAATGGCGGCGGTTTACATTTTGCAAGGCTGGTTGGACAGCAGGGGAGGAGATTTTTAAATGGCTGACAAAGAAATTTTGGACGACGATTTTTTGATTGAAATGACTGACGCGGACGGCAACGTCTTCTACTACGTTGAGGAGATGATTATCCCCGTCGACGGCGAAAATTTTGCGCTGTTGGTCGAATATAAAGGCGAACACGAACACGGCGATTGTTGCGGTTGCGGCGGCGATTGCGACTGCGGCTGCGAGGACGACGACGTTATCATTGCGAAAATCATCATAAACGCGGACGGCGAGGAAGAATATATCGAGCCGACAGATGAAGAGTTCGAGAAAGTTCAAGCGGCTTATGAAAAAATTTTGGATGAGGAAGAATGAGCGACGCCGATAATAAAAAAATTTCAGCCGACAAGGACACGGAGAAATTAAAGATTCCCTCTCGCCGCGAAGGCAAAAAAACTTTTCGCGAAAAAATCAGCAGCTCACTCGACGACCTGCGCGCGGAAATTTCTTTCAAGTACGTGGCGACGGTTGCGGGCGCGGTTTTTGCTTGCGTCGTGGTTATCGGCGCGGTGTTAGTCTTTGCTGACCCTTCCGTCGTGCACCTTGAAACGCACAGCAAAACGGCGACAGATACCGAAACGCCGACCGCCGTCGAAGAGGAAAAGCGAATCAACATTAAAATTCGTGAGGGGAATTCAACCGCTGAAATTGCTGACAGACTGGCGGAGAAGGGCATTATCGACAGCAGCTTGAGGTTCCGAATTCTTGCGCGATTTTACGGCTACGATGACAAATTCCGCCCAGGAGCTTACACGTTCGCCGCCAACATGAGCGACGATGAAGTTTTCGAGAAACTTTTGACGGGCGAGAAAAAATTTGTGCGCTTCACGGTGCCCGAAGGTTTCGGCGTCAAGGAGATTGCCGAGCGGCTGTACAATCTTGACCTCGTCGACAAAGACGAATTCCTAAAGGCGGCGGAGGATTTTACGCCTTACGAATACATGCGCAAACGCCAAAATGTTTTCTTCGCGGCGGAAGGTTTCCTTTTCCCCGACACTTACAACGTCGAAAGCGACATGGAAGTTGGCGAACTTTTGGAGCTAATGGCGAGCACTTTTGACAGCAAGCTGACGCCGTCGATGCGCAAACGTGCAGAGGGCATGGGCTTATCGGTTTACGATTTGATAACGCTGGCGTCGCTTGTGGAGCGCGAAGTCCGTTTCCCCGAAGACCGCCCGATTGTCGCGCAGGTTTTGTTAAAGCGGCTTAAATTGAACATGCCGCTACAGACCGACGCGACGTTGCAATATTTGATGGACGCGCCCAAGGAAGAAGTTTCAATCGCGGACACGCAAATCGATTCACCGTACAACACATATCAGCATACGGGCTTGCCGCCCGGGCCGATAGCTAATCCGGGCATGGCGGCGATTGAGGCAGTCCTTCACCCCGCCGAGACAGATTATCTTTACTTCGTGGCGGACAAGCTCGGTCACAATCACTACGCCTACACTTACGAGGAGCATTTAAATCTTGTCAATCAATATCGCTAAGCCAGAACTACTCGCGCCGGCTGGGAATTTGGAAAAGTTGCAAGCCGCGCTGATTTACGGGGCGGACGCAGTTTATTTCGGCGGAAAAAATTTCAGCTTGCGGGCGTTCGGCGAGAACTTCACACGCGACGAAATTTTACAAGCCGTCGAATTCACGCACGGACTCAGAAAAAAAATTTATGCGGCGGTGAACGTCTTCGCGCACAATGCCGACTTCGACGCGCTCACCGACTACTTAAAATTTTTGAGCGTGGCGGGCGTTGACGCGGTTTTAGTTTCCGATTTGGGCGTTTTGAATTTGGCGCGGGAGCTGAATTTAAAAATTCACGTCAGCACCCAAGCGAACGTCACGAATTGGCGGGCGGCGAAATTTTTTCACGAACTGGGCGCAACTCGGATTGTCCTTGCCCGCGAACTGACCCGCGCAGAAATTTTGGAGATTAAGCAGAACTGCGCGGCGGAGCTGGAAATTTTTATCCACGGCGCAATGTGCATATCGTATTCGGGACGGTGCTGGCTGTCGAAATATTTGACGGGGCGCGACGCGAATTTGGGCGCGTGTACTCACTCTTGCCGCTGGAAATATAATCTGGTGGAGGAAACTCGCCCGAACGAATTTTTCCCTGTTGGCGAAGACGAGCGCGGCTCCTACGTCATGAACTCAAAAGATTTGTGTTTGCTCCCGTGCCTCGATAAGGTGATTCAAAGCGGCGTCGCCTCGCTGAAAATCGAAGGGCGCATGAAGAGCGTCAACTATGTGGCGGGCGTCGTCAAAGTTTATCGGGCGGCGATTGATTCTTACTGCGCCGGCGATTTTAAGTTGCGCGGCGAGTGGCTTGCCGAGCTTGATAAAGTTGCGCACCGACCATATACGACGGGATTTTTTTTGAGCGACGGCGAACCGACGGAAATTTATTCGACTTCCAAGCCGAGCCGTTCGTCGAATTTTTTGGGTATCGTTCGCGACTTTGACGCCGCGACAATGACGGCGACGATTGAACAGCGCGGCAAGTTTCAAGTCAATCAGCGCGTGGAATTTTTTCAGCCGACGGGAAAAACTTTTTCGCAAACGATAACTTCAATGCACGACGCGGACGGCGAAGAAATTTTTTCAGCACCGCACGCACAACAAATCGTAAAAATTCCCGTCGCCGAACCCGTGGAAATTTGGTCACTGATGAGGAGTTGATAAAATGAGCTTCTGGAGAAATATTTTCGGTGGCGCAGACGAAGACGCCGAACCTGTTGCCGCCGTCAAACTTGAAAACGGCGTGCGCAAGGCGGGTCGTGCCGAAGGTCGCGTGCAAGGCGTCGGCTTCAGATTTTTTGTTCAAAGCAACGCAAAGGCAATGGGCATAACCGGCTGGGTCAAGAACATGAGCGACGGCTCCGTGACTATGGAACTTCAAGGCGAGTCGGAGATTGTCGAGCGGCTTATCGCAAAAATAAAACGCGGCAACGATTGGATTAAGGTTACGAACTTTGAAGTCGGCGATTTGCCTGTCGTGGAAGGGGAGAATAAATTTGCAATCAGGTACTGAAGGCGTGAACGTCAAGCGGATTCTGGTTTTGAACGGACCGAATTTGAACTTGCTGGGCACGCGCGAACCCGAAATTTACGGGCGGCTGACATTGAACGATATAAACGAACTCCTGCGCGAACGGGCGGAGGAGGCGGGCGTCGACACGATAGATTTTCTGCAGTCGAATTTCGAGGGCGATCTCGTCGAGGCGATTCAAAAAGCTCGCGGGCGATACGATTTCATTCTGCTGAACGCGGGCGCGCTCACCCACTACAGCATTGCCCTGCGCGACGCGATTGCCGCCGTGCCCGTCCCCGTGATTGAAATTCATCTGTCGAACATTCACCGCCGCGAGGAATTTCGCCACACGTCGGTTATCGCGCCGGTTGTCATGGGGCAAATTTGCGGTTTCGGCATCGACAGCTACATTGCCGCGCTTGACATCGCCATCCGCAAAATTCGGAAGGATACAGAATGAACGAACGATTAATCCGCCTTAAGGAAAAAATTTCTGCCGAGGAAGTCGACGCGCTCCTTGTCACGAAAATTCCCAACGTGACTTATTTTAGCGGCTTTCGCGGCGACAGCACCGCTTTATTTATCGGGGAAAATTTTCTCAAGCTGATAACCGACGGGCGATACATGAATCAGGCGCGGCAACAGACAAAAAATTTCGCGCTCGTCGAACAGACGGAGGGGCTTTATAAAAAAATCGTCGAGGAGATAAAAAGTTCGGGTTGCAAAAAAATCGGCATTGAAGGGCTTGTCATGACGGTCGCCGAACTTAGCTACTTGAAGAAAGAACTTGCGGACGTTGAATTCAAATCCGTTGAGCTTGATACGTTGCGGCAAGTCAAGGACGCGGCGGAGATTGCTAAAATTCAAGTGGCGTGCGAAATTGCCGACGACGCCTTTAAAAAAGTTTTAGCCGTCCTCAAACCGAATGTGCGCGAGATTGAAATTGCGGCGGAGTTGGAATATTTTATGCGGCGGCTCGGCTCTGAAAAGGCGGCGTTCGATACGATTGTAGCTTCGGGCTGGCGCGGCTCTCTCCCGCACGGCGTCGCTACCGATAAAAAAATCTGCGCTGGCGAACTCGTCACGATGGATTTCGGCGCGGTTTACAACGGCTACTGCTCGGACATCACGCGGACTGTTTGCGTCGGGCGGGCGTCAGCTGAACAGAAAAAAATTTATAACGCCGTGCTTGACGCGCAACTTTACGGCTTGGAAATTATAACGGCTGGCAAGGGCGGCAAGGAAATTGACGAGGCTGTTCGCGAACGGCTGACGGCGGCGGGCTTGGGCGATTATTTCGTTCACGGCTTAGGTCACGGCGTCGGCTTGGAAATTCACGAGGAGCCGCGCCTAAGCAAGCGTAGCAAGTGCGAAAGTCTTTTGCCAAACATGATTGTCACCGACGAGCCAGGCGTTTACATTGAAAATTTCGGCGGCGTGCGAATTGAGGATACAGTTTTGGTCACGAGCGGCAGGGCGCAACCTTTGACGCACGCACCAAAAAATTTGATAGAACTTTAGGAGGTTTTAAAATGATTTCAAGTACCGATTTTAGGACAGGTTTAACGATTGAGATTGACGGCATGGCGTGGCAGGTCGTCGAATTCCAGCACGTCAAGCCCGGCAAAGGCGCAGCGTTCGTCCGCACGAAAATTAAAAACGTGGAGACCGGAGCCGTCGTCGAGCGCACCTTCAACCCCAACGAGAAAATGCCGCCCGCCCGCCTCGATACCAGCAAGATGCAATTCCTCTACGAATCCGACGGGCAATATACTTTCATGGACGTGGAGACTTACGAGCAAATCGAACTCAACAAAGATCAACTCGGCAACGCGCTCAATTTCCTTATGGAAAACATGGAAGTCAACCTGCAGACGTTCAAGGGGCGCATTATCGGCGTCAACCTGCCCAACAGCGTCGAATTGCGCGTCACCGAATGCGAACCCGCCGTCAAGGGCAACACCGCCACCGGCGCGACTAAAAACGCCACGCTTGAGACGGGCTACGTCGTTCGTGTGCCGCTGTTCATAAACGAGGGAGACCTCCTCAGAATCGACACGCGCACAGGTGCTTACATCGAACGCGCCTAAAAATCTTTCGGACAAAAAAAATTTCCCGCCGAGTTTTTTCGACGGGATTTTTTTAGATTGTTCGCGCTGAAGGATTTTTATCATTGAATTATTTTTCCGACTCCGTTACATCTCTTACATTTTCCATAGTTACAAGCGGTGCAACGTTCGCGTTGAGTCACTCGTATCCTTTTCATATTGCCGTCTTTATCGCGCCGATAAGTCCACTTGGTGACGTTGTTATAACCGACTCCGTTACATTTTTTGCACAAACGAAGACCACCGCATTGCGGGCATGTTACAGACTCGGAATAAGCAACTGAATTGGCGGCAAAAATCGGAACAAGGAAGGCGAACGTTAAGAGTACCAGCAACGCCGTTAAAAATTTTTTCATATGAATCCCTCCTTTGAACAAAACCGAGCAAAAATTTTTTTCATTGAGCGTCAAACTCTTTCAACTCTCTGAAATCTTCTATGTAGTCGGCATGCTTTACATTAACAACTTTTCCGTCTTTGACTTTGAAGAAGACCACTTCGTTTGCAAGGACGACTTTATCATCAATCGGATTGCCGAATTGGAACGCATAAGCGAACAGCCCCTCGCGGAAGGTGCCCATTTCGAGTTTCGGTTTGTCGCCGATAGTTATCGGATTACCTCTTGCCATTTCGGGTGTCGTCTTTTCTGCTTGATTGGCGTTTTCGAGTTCGTCTCGTGAACGATTCATGTAAACATACATGGGAATAACAACGTCGCCTTTTTTAAGACTTTCAAGCAAACCGCTGGGCAAAGTTGCTTTATTGTCTTTGTTGGGAACGACGCCGATTATTGTCAATTTGTTATTGGGATAGTTGCGGGAAAAGAAAAGTTTGTACGGTTGCTCGTTGAGCAAAATGCCGGATACGCAAATTTCGGTGCCGCTGATTTTTTTTCCGTATTTGTTTTTGCGGGTGGAATCGGAAACGACCTGAACCATTAAAGGTTGACCGTTTAACATAATCCATTTGCCGCTGAAGTTGCTTTCAAAGGTGCCTGTCTGCCGATTTTCTTTTACGTCGCCGGAACTGCCCAGATAAAGTGCCGCCAATTTTTCTGTGCCAAAAGCGTCTTGATACGTTCTGCAGTAAACGAGATGGCAATGAACGTCCGCAACGTTCTTCATATCTTCTTCGCTCAAGTCTACGCTTACCGTTTTTGTTGTGTCGTCAACGTAAACTACTTCATCTACAAGTTCGCTCAAGTCGACAGATTGCCCCTGCATGTTGTTGTAAAGAAAGCCATAAAGGTTGCTCGGAGCTTCGGGAGACAAGTTTTCGTCCTTAACAAATTGCTGATAATTTGCAATGGCATTTCCGTTGTTAAGCAAATCTAACGGATAATAAACCGAGATCCCGCCACCGCGCTTGAATGCCTCGCCGCGTTTGTTGTAGACGACGGAATTGTCGATTGCTTTAATGAGCGTATTGCCGCTATCTTTAAGCTCCGCAAAGTTGTCTCCGACATTTTGGGCGAAATTTTTTAAATCGACCATGTCAGGATTTCCACTGAAGATAGAAAACCTTTCCGCAACGTTTGCCGCGCTTTTGAATTTCGCGAAGGTGGAGATAATATCGTCGGGATTTTTTTCGGCGACGTTGAGAGCTTCCGCGCTGAAATTTTCATAAGCCGTTTTTAGCGCGGTCATTTTCGGCTCGGAAAGGTCGATAACTGAAAGCGTGAACACGGTGTTTGTACTGAGTCCGAAATTTTTATCGACAATTTTGGACTCTTCCCAACCGGTATCGCAAATAACTTTGCCAAGTTCTTTACCGCTCATCGCAGGATTTTTCGACAAGCTGTTGAGCAAGCCCGTATAATGCATGTTGCCTTTGCCGAGTGTCGATTCTTGCGAGGCGACCATATAATTAGCAATGTCTTCGACAGCGACCGCCGTTTCATAAACTGACATAATGCAGGCATCAAAAGCGACGAATTCAAAAGGTTTTTCGTCGGGATTCGTCCAGCCGTCTTTGACTTCCTCAAAAGCTTCTTGCATTTCTTTAAGTCCGATAATGTTTCCGGTGTATTGATCCACACAAACACCAGCAATTCCGCCGCCGTGGTCTTTCATAATCAAAATTCTGCGGACGTTGCCGTCGGGATAAAGCCTGCGCTCAATTTCCTGCCCTGCCTGCAAAAAACTAATCAGACCTTCCTTTGAACCCATATCAGTTTCGGTGTCGCGTTCGCCACTTATGGGCAGTTGTTCGAGGGGGTGCCAGTTGCGATGATCTTTATCATAAACATAACGACCGAGTTTGCCGTTGACTTCGGGAACAAGAGTTCTATAAACTTTGCCGTCTTCACCTTGATAAGTGTCGTCCCACAGACGCCATTGACTGATTAGAACGTTTGGAAAAAGCAATTCGCGTGCTTTCAATATCTGTGCCGCACACATACCAATAGACGAGCCAATTATCAGGCTTGGCGGCGGCAGCTTTATAATATATTTTTTTGTCAATTCCTGACGGGTGATTTTCTCAAAAAAATTTCCCCGCGTACAATCAATCGGCGGGAAGATTTTTTTTCCGCTCTATGATAAAATTCAGCGCGAAAAAATTTTTGTGGAGGAGACTTCATGACGAAACGAATTTATTCGCTGGACGTGTTGCGCGGCGTGGCGATAGCAATCATGCTTTTCTTGGACGGACCGCCCGATAAAATTTACACGATACTCGAACACCCGCAGTGGGCAGGGCTGACGGTGCCCGACGTGGCGTTGCCGATGTTCGCCTTTGCAATGGGCGCGGGCGCGGCAATTTCCATGTCACGGCGCGAACCGTCGACCAAACGAATTCTCAAGCGCGCGGCGTTCATGTTCGCTATCGGCGTACTTTTGGAATTGGAGCCGTTTATTCTCCTTATGATATTCGACGGCGACTTCACGGCGGCAAATTTTTTGGAGCGGGCAATAATTCACGGGCGGCTCTTCGGAATAATTCAGCGGCTGGCGATAACTTACGCGCTGGGAGTTTTCATTGCGTTGGCGATAAAAAATAACCGCGGAATTTTACTCGCGGCGTTTGTGTTATTGATTGTGTCTTCAGCTGGCTATCATCTCTACGCGCCCGAAAATCCCTTCGACGAGGCGCACAACATCAGCCAAGCCGTCGACTACATTTTCCCCGGCGTCAATCACATTTACCGACCGACGCACGACCCCGAAGGGCTTTACGGCTGTTTAGCGGGGACGGCGTCTGTGCTGTTCGGATTTTTGGCGGGAAAAATTCTTATCGATAATACGGCGGCTCGCGACAAAATTTTTACCTTCTGCGCGGCGGGCGTGATTCTTTTAATCGCGGGCGGCGTGTGGAGTGAATTCGACATCATCACGAAAAAACTTTGGACGACCCCCTACGCGCTGATTAACGCCGGACTGGATTTCCTGTTGCTCGCGCTGTTCATGAAAATATTCGACGGCTCGGCTGTGGCGAAAAAAATTTTTCATCCGTTCGGCGCACTCGGCACCAACCCGCTTTTTTTCTACGTGGCGAACAATGCCCTTTTAACTTTCCTGTACGTTATCCCCGACGGAAAAAGTTTCGGCGGCGTTTATCTGCAAGCTTATTACAACACGACGCAGGGATTAATTTCTACGGAATTCGGCGCAACTCTTTTCTGCGCGATATGGGCTTTGCTGTGGCTGCCGATTTCCGAAATTTTTTACAGGCGCGGCATCATCATCAAACTTTAATCATTTGCGCGGAGTGATTGCGACCAGCCGCGCAGGCAAGCCCGTTGCGCCCTTGATATTCGGCCAGGCAACGAACAGCAACGCGCCAGCCGGAGCAACTTTATCGAGGTTCGTCATGACTTCGACTTGGAGCTTGCCCTTCGAGAGCAGATAGCGTTCGCAAGCCAAATCGCCCGCCTTAGCCGCCTCAGCTGAAGCGTCCGTGTCCAAAGTTTCGTGACCGTTTGCGGCGGCATTGCGCGTTTCGTAAATGTATTTGAGCGCGTCGAGTGACCAGCCAGGGAAATTTTCGCTGCCGTCGTCCGCGATTCCCGAAATTTTATCCATGCTCGGCCAGTGCTTAGACCAGCCGCTGTAGAGTGCGACAAACGCGCCGTCAGGAATTTCGCCAAAATTTTTTTCGTAAGCTTGAATGTCCGCCGCCGTGACTGCGTAGTGAACGTCGGCTTTAACTTTCTCCGAAATGTCAATGACGCACAGCGGATAAATCATGCTCTGCACGCCGTAATCTTCGGAAAGCGGCGCATTTTTTATAAAGTGACCGGGGAAGTCGATATGCGTGCCGAATTGTCCAGGAAATTTGAACGTCTGAATCAGACATTCGAGCATAGGGTTGCCCCAATCAAAGCAAACTTTGCCGAGTTCGACGGAGCCTTCGGGAATGCCCGACCAATAGGGGCTGTCGTTGTCGAGCGGGTGCGTCAAGTCGACAAGCTCGTAATCGGTCTGCAACTCCTTGAAAAATTTCCACAGCTTATAATTCATCTTAAAACCTCCCAAAATTTATTTGACAATCAAAATACAATGCTTGACGGGTAAATCCTGCGCGGCGCGTTCAAGTGTCGTCGTGAAAATTTTTTCGTCGGGATAGGAAAGGCGAGCGCAAATCGTGACGGAAGAATCTCCGCTCCAGCCGCAATCGATTAAAATTTTTGAGATAGTCGCGGAGTTAAATTCAGCGTCGGTTAGCAGTCCTAAAATTTTTCCCGCAGAATATTCTAAAGCCGCCCGCGCAGGTTGCCGCCCGTGAAAACTTAAAAGCGTCGCGTCGTGCCAAGGCAGGGCGATTTTTGCAAAGGCGAGTTGCATTGCGCTGATTGACGGAATCACTTCAATCATCGACGGCGGAAAATTTTTTCTGAGCAAGTCAAGTAGCGAGTAATAGCCTGGGTCGCCGCTGACCATTACGACGACTTCACCGAGCAAAATTTTTTCGCGGACAAAATTAATCGGCGCGTCGAGGTCGCGGGTTATCGCACAAGTTATTTGGTTCGCCGTAGAAAATTCAGCGAGCGCACGCCTGCCGCCGACGAGAAATTTTGCTGAACGAATTTTATTTAGGGCGGCGGGTGTCACGTATTCGCCACTGCCGGGACCAATGCCCGCCACGATTATTTTATTCTCCATGATTAATTCCCCCACAAATTTTTTCCACGCGCCGAAAAATTTCCCTTCCCACGCTATTTTTTTCTTGAATGTTCAAGGCAAGCGCAACAAAGGAAAAAATCTGCGCGGCGTCGAAATGTTTAACGAAAAAATTTTTTATGGAGGCTGAAAAATGGCTTTGCTTGAAATAAAAAAGGCGGGCGACCCCGTCTTGAAAAAAATTTGTGCGCCGGTTGAGAAGATTGACAAACGCTTGAGAAAACTTTTGGACGACATGGCGGAGACAATGTACGCCAGCGAGGGCGTCGGAATTGCCGCGCCGCAAGTCGGCAAATCGATTCGCGTTTGTGTCGTCGACGTGGACAAAAAAAATCGCTACGACATGATTAATCCGGTCATCACGTATCGCGAAGGCTCGCAAGTCGGTGAGGAAGGCTGCCTGTCTTGTCCCGATCTTTTCGGCGACGTGGAGCGCGCAGCAAAAATTCGCGTCGAATACATCAGCCGCTTCAACAAGAAAAAAACTTTGGAGGCAGAAGGTTTGCTGGGGCGTTGCATTCAACACGAACTCGACCACCTTGACGGGCAACTTTTTATTGACGTCGCCAAAAATATCACCAAGGGCAGAAAAGAAAAAAATGGCGGGCAGGAATAACTTCAATCATTGCCCTGCAAATTCAAGAGGAAAAATTTTACTCATGCGTCGGCTTAATTTAGTCGGGCGCATTTTTTTCGCTAGAATTTCGCGCGGCGTTCTCTTCTATTTTGCGTTTTAATTCGTCGAGCTGTTCCTCCGGAACTTGCACTGTCCCGAATTTCTGAACGTCACGCACCACGTCAACTTCGCCCAGCATAAGTGCCATTATAGACGTCAAGTCCGCGAAGTTCATTTTCTCCCATTCTTTTGCCTCCGCCGCCGAAATCTTCCCGCTCTTTTTGGCTTTTTTTAACGCCTTCTTCATGCGCTTATCGTACATGCTGAGTAAGTTAAAATTAAAATAATCTTTGTCGTTCATGCGAATATCCTCCAAAGAAATTTATGATTGTTAATCGTCGTCAATTTTATCTTTGGCGAGACGAATCAAGACGCGAGTAATCCGCAAGCCGTCGACTTCCTCAACGTAGAAAGTATTGCCCTCGAACGCCGCCGATTGCCCGACGCGCGGCTCGCCGCCCAATTTATCGTTAAGCCAGCCGCCCACCGTGTCAACGTCCTCCTCGTCAATCTCAATGCCGAATTCGTCCTCCAAATCCTCAAGCAACATCTTCGCGTCGATTGAATAAAGATTTTCGTCGCGCTTCTCGGAGTCGGGTCGCTCCTCGTCGAATTCGTCTTGAATTTCGCCGACAATCTCCTCGATAATATCTTCAATCGTGACCATGCCCGCCGTCCCGCCGTATTCGTCGACGACGATTGCCAGCTGCGAACGATTTTTTTGCATCGTTTCAAGCAAAACGCTCACGTCCATGCTTTCGGGCACGAAGAAAACTTTCCGCGCCAACTTTTTCAAGCTCGGCTTGCGCTTGCCTTGAATTAATAGCTTAGTTAAATCTTTGATGTGCAGGAAGCCGACGATATGGTCTTTGTCCTCGTTGCAAATCGGGTAGCGCGTCATTTCCTCTTCAAGAATCGTCTCCAGATTTTCCTCGTAACTTTTGTCGAGATAAAGGCAAACCATATCGGGGCGCGGCACCATAATTTCGCGGACGTTGCGCTCGGTGAAGTCAAAAACATTGTCGACGAAATCAACTTCCGTGTCGTCAACAAGTCCTTGCTTGCGGCTCTCTTTCATCAGCAGGCGAATTTCTTCGGGATTGTGCGCGACTTCGCCCTCCGAAATGCTCAAGCCTAAATGATGACTTACAAAGCCCGCCGTCTTGTTTAGCAGCCACACGAACGGATACATGACTTTCCAAAAAATCAGCATGGGCAACGCGATTGTCAGCAAAATTTTTTCCGACGCGGCGATTGCCATTGATTTGGGCGTCAGCTCCCCTAAAATTATGTGCATGGAAGTTATCAGCGAGAACGCCAGCGCAAAGGAAATTGTATGCCCCAGCGTTTCGCTGAAGCCCAGCGCGTGGATTGCCGGCGAAATTAATTTTGCTACGAACGGCTCGCCGACCCAGCCGAGTCCCAGCGACGCCAAAGTTATTCCGAGCTGTGTGACAGATAAGGCTTCGTCGAGTTCGTCGATTAATTTTTTTGCATACTTGGCGCGCGTGTTGCCCTCTTGAATCAGCGTTTCGAGCCGCGACGGGCGCATTTTCACGCAACAGAATTCCGCCGCGACGAAGAAACCGTTCATGGCAATCAGAAAAAAAACTAGAAACGAATTAAATAATATGGGCACGATGTCCATCAAAAAACCTCCGTTGAAAGTTAAAGCGGTTGAAAAATTTTTCCCGCATTATACTATCAACGAAGGCAATCTACAAATATTTTTTACTGCAAAAAAAATCAGCCCCGCCCGTCAGCGAGACCGATTTTTAAATTTTTATAGCGTTACGTATCATTTTTTAGCCTTCGGGAGCAATTTTCGTGCGGAGCGAGCGCATGCCGTCTTTGGTTTCGATAACGACGATACCTTTAATCGGGTTGTGCGTTGCGGCGTCCATAGTAATTTTGCCCGTGCCGACAGGTAAATCTTTTATCGTTTCAATGCTGTCACGAATTTTTTTGCTGTCTTCGCCGCCGCGTTCAATGGCGTTGATTAACATTTTGCCCGCGTCGTAGCCGAGTGCCGCAAAGACGTTCGGGTCGTTGTTGTATTCTTTCTTGTAGGATTCAATGAAGCCTTGAACTTCGGCGTCGCCCTCGAAATAATGTGTGCAGAAGAAAGTATTGTTAAGGGCGTCTTTGCCGGCGATGTCGATAACTTTGCTGTCGTCCCAGCCGTCAGTGCCGAGGATTGCGGCGGTTATGCCGAGCTCGCGCGCCTGCTTGACGATTTTGCCTACTTCTTCATAGTAAGCGGGAACAAAGATAACGTCAGCGTTTGCAGTCTGAATTTTGGTCAACGCGGCTTTGAAGTCTTGGTCTTTGGCAAGGAAAGCCTCTTCCATTACAACTTGCCCGCCGTCAGCCTCGAATTTTTCCTTGAAGATTTTGCCGAGGCTCTTGGAATAATCGGAGCTGGAATCAAGATAGAGCACAGCGGTTTTAGCGTTCAAATCTTTCGCGGCGAATTGCGCCATGACTTCACTTTGTTGCGGGTCAATAAAGCACGCGCGGAAGATGTAGGGCTTAACGGTTCCGTTTTCGACAGTGACGTCAGGATTGGTCGCGGCGGGTCCGATAACGGGAACGTCATTATCAGCCGCAACTTGAGACTCGGCGATAACGTTAGCCGTAACGGCAGGACCGACAATCGCGATAACTTTGTCGTCGGAAATTAATTTGGTCGCCGCGTTGACGGATTCGGCCGCCTCGGATTTTGCGTCAGCCTAGATGATTTTAATTTTTTTGCCGTTGACGCCGCCCGCGTCGTTGACTTCTTTGACCGCCAGCTTGAGACCGTTGTTGGCGTTCGCGCCGTATTGCGCGTGGTTGCCAGTCAGCTCGAAGTTCGCGCCGATGACAATTTCGTCGCCCGCAGCCGCTTTGTCGCCGCCGCCGGAGGAGCCGCCTTGTTCGCCGCCGCCACAACCCGTGAACAGTGCGCTCGCCAAAATTCCGCAAGCAATCATTGACGCCAATCTGAATTTCTTTTTACTGAAAAACAAAATACTCGACCTCCAAAAAAAATGTAACGTTGTAAACTTCGGCGCAAGTATATTTTAAAGCCGTCGAAACGTCAAGATTTTTTTCAAGCTTCTATTGGAATAAAATTAAACGTATCGTAGTCGAAAAGCCCTCGGTTACTTTTAAAAAGTAACCAAACAGCGTGCGCGCTGAAACGTTAAAATTTTTCAGCTAACCGCCGCGCTTAAACTCGTTCAAAAAATTTTTTCAAGCTTCAAGCGCAATGAAATTAAACGTATCGTAATCGAAAAGCCCTCGCGCGGTCAATTTTATTTCGGGGATAACGGGCAGGCTCATAAAAGTCAAAGTCATGACTGGTTCGACGCTCGCGCTGATTCCAAGTTCAGCGTGGGCTTTTTCGTGGAGCGTGTCAAGTTGTTCTTTGAGTTCTTCGCCGCTGAGGTCGCTCATCAAGCCGCCAATAAGCAACGGTATCAGCGAAATAATTTTTCCGTTTTTAACAAGAACCATGCCGCCTTCCATTTTAATCAGAGCTTCGACCGCGCAGAAAATTTCCTCGTTGCTGACGCCCGCCGCGATTATGTTGTGCGAATCGTGCGCCACAGAAACGGCGATCGCGCCGCACTGAATTCCGTAGCCGCCCAAAAGCCCCAAGCCGATTTTCCCCGTCTCGTGATGCCGTTCAATCACCGCGACTTTGCAGATGTCCTGCGCGGGGTTGAAAATAAAATCGCCCGTCTCGTCGTGCTGAACGTCGGCGAGAATTTTTTTCGTAACGACGCCGCCCGGTTCAATTCCAATCACGTTGACTTTGCCGCCCGTCAAATTCAGCTTCAATCTGTCGACGGAAAAATTTTTCACACGAACAGAGCCGCGAACGCTTGAAATATCTGCGGGAATAATTTCGGGAAGATATTTTCCGTTTTCAGCGACGAGTTCGCCGCCAATCCAAACTTTATCGACGTGGAAAGTTTTTAAGTCGTCAAGCAAAATCAAATCGGCGTGCGCCCCAACAGCAATAATTCCGCGGTCGTAAATGCCAATCGACTCGGCAACATTAATCGTCGCCAGCTGAATCGCGGTTATCGGGTCAAGCCCTTCCTCGACGCACATTCTAACGTTTTTATCCATGTGACCGAGTTCCAAAATAGTTTTCGGCTGGCAGTCGTCGGAGCAGAGGAGAACGCGGCGAGAATTTTTTTGATTGACGCCCTTAACCAAAGTCTTCAGGTTGTGGCAAGCGGAGCCTTCGCGAATCAAAACGTACATGCCCTTTGCAATGCGTTCGTGCATTTCTTCGACGGTGGTGCATTCGTGGTCGCCGCCCACGCCCGCGCTCAAATATGCGTTCAAATTTTTGCCGGTCAAATTCGGCGCGTGCCCGTCAATCAGCTTGCCCATGTTCTTTGCGAGCAAAATTTTATCCAAAACTTTATCGTCGCAGTTGATGATTCCAGGTGCGTTCATGAATTCGCCCAACCCGAAAATATTTTCGTCGCCGAGGAGTTCTTTCATGTCCGCCGCCTCAATCACCGCGCCCGCGTCTTCAAACGGCGTGGCAGGGACGCAGCTTGGCATGGCTTGAATTATGTTGAGCTTCGTATGTTTTGCGGCTTCGAGCATGTAGCGGATACCGTCGAGCCCGCAGACGTTTGCAATTTCGTGCGGGTCAGCGATAATCGAGGTGGTGCCGCGCGGGACGATTATCCTGCCGAGCTGTTCGGGGCTGATGTAGCTTGATTCAATGTGAATGTGCCCGTCGATAAATCCAGGACAAAGATATTTTCCGCCCGCGTCAAAAATTTTTTTGCCGTCGTATTCAGCCGCGCCCATGCCGATAATTTTTCCGCCAGCAATCGCCACTTCGCCCAAAGAAATTTCGCCGCTGAGCACGTTGACGATTTGGCAATTCTTTATGACAAGGTCGGCTTTGATTCTGCCCGCCGCCGCGTCGATTAAATGTTTTAGTTCAGCTTTCGTCAAGTCAATCACCCCGAATTAGAGCAGAGCGTACTTCATAATGAACAGCACCGTTAAAATATACATCAGCGGCGTAACGTCCTTGCTATTGCCCGAAAAGACGTGCAACAGTGTGTAGCTGATGACGCCAAAGCAAATTCCCTCCGAGATTGAATACATGAACGCCATGGAGAAAATCGTGATGTAGGCTGGCACCGCTGTGAGCACGTCCTCCGTCCAGCTGATTTTGGCGACAGATTGCATCATCAAGAAGCCGACGATTATAAGCGCGGGAGCCGTCGCGAATGCGGGGATTGCTAAAAATATCGGCGAGAAGAACAACGCCGCCAAAAACAACGTGCCCGCCGTGATTGCCGTTAAACCTGTTTTGCCGCCTTCAGCTATGCCCGCAGACGATTCGACAAAAGTTGTTATCGTCGACGTGCCCAAAAGCGAGCCAGCCGTCGTGCCGATTGCGTCCGTCAACAAAACTTGTTTGACTTTGGGGAGCTTGCCGTTTTCGTCGAGAAGATTTGCTTTCGTCGCGCAACCGATGACCGTGCCGATTGTGTCGAACAGGTCGACGAACAGGAACGCCATGAGCACCGAGAAAAATTCAAACGACATGACCGAGCTGAAGTCAACTTGCATGAGCGTTGGCTCCAAGGACGCGGGCATTGACATTATCCCCGACGGAAACAGGCTGAAGAATCCCGCTTCGGGATTGGGAACGTAAAGCCCCGTCGCCTGGCAAATCATGCCAAGCCCCCACGTCGAGATTATCCCGAAGAGCACCGCG